>JAHEEK010000026.1:0-19281 GCA_024640765.1 Thalassobium sp.
AGGCCGATGACAAATCATCCGCCGACGTCGAACCCGCAGAATAAGGAGCCTGAATTATGGGTATTCTAGAAGTCAAAGGGGTCAACAAACGTTTCGGCGGTCTGCAAGCCCTTGGTGATGTGAACCTCAGCGTTGCTGAGAACAGCGTCCACGCAATCATTGGTCCGAACGGTGCGGGTAAATCCACCCTGCTGAACTGTCTGATTGGCAAACTAATCCCCGACACGGGCTCAGTCACATTCGAAGGGCAATCGGTCTTAGGCCGCACGCCTTACGAAATCTGCCAAATGGGCATTAGCCGCGTATTCCAAACACCTGAAATCTTTACAGACTTGAGTGTTATGGAAAACATGCTGATCCCCTGCTTTGCCAAGCGTGATGGTGCATTTGCGATGAACGCCATCGGTTCTGTAACCTCACAGGCCGAAGTTCAGGACAAAGCAATGCAAATGCTTGAGGACATGAACCTGGCCGACAAACGTCACATGCTGACGGGCTCTATGTCACGGGGCGATAAACGCCGCCTTGAGATTGCGATGTGTTTGTCACAAGATCCACGCCTGTTGCTGCTCGATGAGCCAACAGCCGGCATGGCGCGTGCGGATACAAACAACACAATCGACCTGCTCAAGCAGATCAAAGATGAGCGCGACATCACTATCGCGATCATCGAACACGATATGCACGTTGTTTTCTCACTGGCAGAACGGATTACCGTTTTGGCACAAGGCACACCGTTGGTCGAAGACACGCCCGAAAACATTAAGGGCCACCCGAAAGTGCGCGAAGCCTACCTCGGCGAGAGCGTGGATTAAGGGAAGGATACAGAACAATGAATGTAAAACCCGACTTCAGCAAAAATGCCAACCAAGCCGCGACTGCGCCAGCATTCCTCAGCGTTTGGGACATGCACGCCTACTACGGCGAGAGCTACATCGTGCAAGGCGTCAGCTTTAACGTCCACGAAGGCGAAATCCTCGCGCTTTTGGGCCGTAATGGTGCCGGCAAAACATCTACCCTGCGCTCAATCGCGCGTATGGGTGACCCTGAAGTGCGCAAGGGCGAGATTTGGCTTGACCACCAGCCGCTTCACCAGATGTCGAGCCACCAAGCCGCCGGTGCGGGTCTGGGCCTTGTGCCAGAAGACCGCCGCATCATTCCCGGCTTGACCGTTGAGGAAAACATCACACTGGCACAGATTGCACCGCCCATCGGTTGGTCGCATGAGCGCCTCTACGAGATGTTCCCACGCCTTGGTGAGCGTCGCAAGCAAGAGGGCATTACCCTATCGGGTGGTGAGCAGCAGATGCTCGCGATTGCCCGCGCACTTGCCCGCGATATCAAAGTGCTGCTGCTTGATGAGCCTTACGAAGGTCTTGCCCCCGTCATCGTCGACGAGATCGAAAAGACGCTGATGACCATCAAAGAGCAAGGCATCACAACTGTTATCGTTGAGCAGAACGCTGTGCGTGCGCTTGAGTTGGCCGACCGTGCGGTGATCCTTGATACTGGTGGCATCGTCTTTGACGGCACCGCTCAAGAGGTTCTGGAAAACGCCGAGCTGCGCGCTGAATACCTCGCGATTTAATTACCTCACCTTCATGTGCGCCGCGCCTGCCCCATCACGAAACTGATGTTTGGCGCGGCGCACATACCCCACTCGTTCTATTTATTCTGCACAGTCCCCTCTGGCGCTGTCGTAATCGCTCCCTGACCAATTGATTGAAGGAGGCTGACAAAATGTCTGACCTGAGCCCCTCACCCGAATTTGCAAAAAACGCCCATATTGATGCGGAAGGCTATGCCAAGACATACGCCGCAAGCATCGCCGACCCCGCCGCGTTCTGGGGTAAGGAAGGCAAACGCATCGATTGGATCAAGCCATTCACCGAAGTCAAAGATGTCGATTACACACTGGGCCAAGTGAAAATCAATTGGTACGCAGATGGCACACTGAACGTGGCCGCCAACTGTATCGACCGCCATCTTCCGACACGCGCCAACCAAACTGCGATCATCTGGGAGCCTGACAGCCCGACAGACGAAGCCAAGCACATCACCTACCAAGAGTTGCACGACAACACCTGCCGCATGGCGAATGTGCTTGCAGATCTTGGCGTCACCAGAGGTGACCGCGTTGTGCTATACCTGCCGATGATCCCCGAAGCTGCTTATGCCATGTTGGCCTGCGCGCGGATGGGGGCGATCCACTCAATCGTGTTTGCTGGTTTCTCGCCAGATGCGCTGGCATCACGGATCAACGGCTGCGAAGCGAAAGTTGTGATTACCGCTGATGAAGCCCCCCGAGGCGGACGCAATACTGCGCTGAAATCCAACACCGACAAAGCACTTGAAAGCTGTGACGCGGGCGTGAAAAGCCTTGTGGTAAAACGCACAGGTGGTGACGTAGCGTGGACTGACCGCGACGTAGATTACAACGCCTTGGCCGCAAAAGCAGACACCACATTCGCCCCCGTAGAGATGGGCGCCGAAGATCCGCTGTTCATCCTCTATACATCCGGCTCAACCGGACAGCCGAAGGGCGTTGTGCACACATCAGGCGGCTATCTTGTATATGCGGCAATGACCCATCAGTATACGTTCGATTACCACGACGGCGACGTCTATTGGTGCACCGCGGACGTGGGCTGGGTCACAGGCCACAGCTATATCGTCTACGGCCCTCTCGCTAATGGCGCGACCACAGTGATGTTTGAAGGTGTCCCAACCTATCCCGATGCCAGCCGTTTTTGGCAGGTTTGCGAAAAGCACAGCGTAAACCAATTCTACACAGCTCCGACCGCCATCCGCGCCTTGATGGGGCAAGGTAACGAGTTTGTGGAAAAATGCGATTTGTCAGCGCTCAAAGTTTTGGGCACAGTCGGTGAGCCGATCAACCCAGAGGCATGGAACTGGTACAACAACGTTGTCGGCAAAGGTACCTGCCCCATCGTTGACACATGGTGGCAAACAGAAACGGGTGGTCACTTGATGACACCGATGCCTGGTGCAACAACCCTCAAGCCGGGCTCGGCGCAACAACCATTCTTCGGTATTGAGCCTGCGGTACTGGACGCAACCTCTGGCGAGGAAATCCACGGTAACGACGTTGAAGGCGTTCTGGTCATCAAAGACAGCTGGCCGGGTCAAATGCGCACTGTTTGGGGCGACCATGAGCGTTTTGAGAAGACGTATTTCTCAGACTACAAAGGCTACTATTTCACAGGTGACGGGTGCCGCCGCGACGCAGACGGTGATTACTGGATCACCGGCCGTGTGGACGACGTGATCAACGTATCTGGCCACCGCATGGGAACGGCGGAAGTTGAAAGCGCATTGGTTGCACATGCTAAAGTCGCCGAAAGCGCTGTTGTGGGTTATCCTCATGAGATCAAAGGCCAGGGTATCTACGCCTATGTCACCCTGATGACCGGTGAAGAGCCATCAGACGCGCTGCGCAAAGAGCTTGAAACATGGGTGCGCTCAGAAATCGGGCCAATCGCCAAGCCGGACCTAATCCAATGGGCACCGGGTTTGCCGAAAACACGCTCAGGCAAAATCATGCGCCGTATTTTGCGCAAGATCGCCGAAGATGACTTTGCGACACTGGGCGACACCTCAACACTTGCTGACCCAAGTGTGGTGGACGATCTGATCGAAAACAGGATGAACCGAAAGGGCTAAGCCACTTTCGGCTCCCCTTCCCCGAAAACGTGATCAGCACCTGCATGTGAAAACAACATGCGGGTGCTTTCCCTTGGGAAAACCTTGGCCTATACACGAGCGGAATAAGTGGTAATAGCCCACGGGAAGATCAGAGGGATAATAAGATCATGGCGAAGAAACCCCACGAGACAGATGTTGAGTTTATTCAGGCACTTGCAGCTCTTTTGAATGAAAACGAACTGACTGAATTGCAGGTAAAACGCGACTACGGCGAAAACGACAGCCTAAACGTGCGTGTGAGCAAACAAACAAATGTGGTCCAAGCCGCAGCCCCTGCAGTGGCCGCCGTTGCAGCACCAGTTGCCGCAGCGCCAGCGCCCGCAGCAGCAGCCCCTGCAGCAAGTGCTGCCAGTGAGGACCCATCAGATCACCCCGGCGCAGTGGCCTCACCCATGGTCGGCACAGCGTATCTGCAGGCCGAACCCGGTAGCCCCGCTTTTGTAAGCGTCGGCGCACAAGTCAACGAAGGTGACACCGTGTTGATCATCGAAGCGATGAAAACGATGAACCACATCCCCGCCCCGCGCTCAGGCAAAGTGAAACGCATCTTGGTTGCTGATGGTGACGCAGTTGAGTTCGGCGCACCTTTGATGATCATCGAATAAGGCAGTCAGCATGTTCGATAAAATCCTCATTGCGAACCGCGGCGAGATTGCCCTTCGCGTCATCCGTGCTTGCCGCGAGATGGGCATCGGCAGTGTTGCCGTCCACTCAACAGCTGACAGTGACGCGATGCACGTACGCATGGCCGACGAAGCCATCTGTATCGGGCCGCCCTCGTCTACTGACAGTTACCTTAACGTGGCCGCGATTGTGGCCGCCTGCGAAGTAACCGGCGCCCAAGCGATCCACCCCGGCTATGGCTTTTTGTCTGAGAACGCTAATTTCGTGCAGATTTTGCAGGATCACGGCATCACCTTTATCGGCCCCACAGCTGAGCACATCCGTGTGATGGGTGACAAAATCACAGCCAAAGACACAATGAAACGCCTTGGCGTGCCATGTGTTCCAGGCTCTGACGGTGGCGTGCCTGATCTTGAAACCGCGCTGCAAGTTGGTCGTGACATTGGCTATCCGGTGATCATCAAAGCAACTGCTGGTGGCGGCGGCAAAGGTATGAAAGTGGCCAATTCCGAAGAGGAAATGACCAACGCTTTCCGCACGGCACGTTCTGAAGGCAAAGCAAACTTCGGCAACGATGAAGTCTATATTGAGAAATACCTCGATACACCGCGCCACATCGAAATTCAGGTGTTTGGCGACGGTAAGGGTAAAGCTGTCCACCTCGGAGAGCGCGACTGCTCACTGCAACGTCGCCACCAAAAGGTCTTTGAAGAGGCTCCAGGCCCCTCAATTGACGCCGAAACGCGCGCTGAGATCGGAGAAATCTGTGCAAATGCTGTGGCCGACATCAACTACATCGGCGCAGGCACAATCGAGTTTCTCTATGAGAATGGCGAATTCTACTTCATCGAGATGAACACCCGCCTTCAAGTGGAACACCCCGTCACTGAAGGCATCTTTGGTGTTGATCTGGTCCGTGAGCAAATCCTTGTGGCGGCTGGTGAAGATATGACGTTTGGCCAAGACGATCTTGAGATCAACGGCCACTCCATCGAAGTTCGGATCAACGCGGAGCGCCTGCCAAACTTTGCGCCCTGCCCCGGCAAGATCACCCAGTATCACGCGCCCGGCGGCTTGGGTGTTCGCATGGATTCCGCACTCTACGACGGCTATTCAATCCCGCCCTACTACGACAGCTTGATCGGTAAATTGATCGTTCATGGACGCGACCGCCCCGAAGCTTTGGCGCGTCTCAGCCGTGCCTTGGGTGAGCTGATTGTTGATGGCGTTGATACGACTGTCCCGCTGTTTTACGCACTTCTGGCAGAGCAAGACATTCTGGATGGCAACTATGACATCCATTGGCTTGAACACTGGCTGGAAACAAACTTGCAGGGCTAAGCCCTTGAAAACATAATACATCGGGCCAGTTGAAAGACTGGCCCTTTCTTTTTGGGCCAAGCTGGCGCACGCTACGCAAGAAAGGCTCATGCCACATGCCAATGGAAAAACTCAGCTCCGATCTGGTGCTTCAAGCCTATCGCTCGGGTATTTTCCCGATGTCGGAAGGTCGTGAGGTCAATGAGGTCTTCTGGGTCGACCCACGTCAGCGCGGCATCTTCGAGCTGGACCGTTTTCACATCTCACGGTCACTGGCAAAAGCGATGCGCACCACACCGCACAGCGTCACCCTTAATCAGGCGTTTGAAGAAGTCGTTGATCAATGTGCAGCGCGAAGCGAAACGTGGATTAACGCGCAGATCAAAGAGCTGTACCTCGAACTGCATACCCGTGGGGACGCCCACTCAATTGAAGTACGCGGCGAAGACAATACCTTGATTGGAGGTGTTTACGGCGTGGCCATAGGCACTGCGTTTTTTGGCGAAAGCATGTTTTCGAACGCGACTAATGGCTCAAAAATGGCACTCGCCTATTTGATCGATATGCTGCAGACCCAAGGGTTCAGCTTGTTCGATACTCAGTTTCTTACGGACCACCTCGCCAGCCTTGGTGCTGTAGAAATTCCACGGACGGAATATCACCGCCGTCTTGGTATGGCGCTCTCTCAAAGTGCTAATTTTGCGTTTACCGACGGTCGTGCGCCAAGCCCTCAGGGTGTTTTACAGCGCAATACCCAGACGTCATAGCGTGGGTGTTCTAGCGCATTCAGTGCCGGTGCAGAGGCAATCATCCAACCGTCAAACACGGGATCACTAGCGCCTTGCGCACGCACGGTAATCAGCGCGAAGGCATCGCCTGTAGGGTTTGACGTGGGGTACCGACATTCGCGCAATTGCACGCTAATCAAGCCCTTTTGAGCCGACTGACCTGACGCAAGTTCAAAGTCTGAAACAGTGCCGTTGGTTTTATCGAGGACGCGTAGCGTACCGCCTGTTGCAGTCTCAGCAGATTGCGCGAAACTGGCAGACGCGGATAGAAATAGCGCGGCAAAAGAACGCCAAACCACTGTCATTCAGTCGATCCACCGACAAAACGCAGCAGCAGTGTGATCAGACTAACGGCGCTTTGGGTGTCTTCAACCTCATCGCCGCTAGCAAAGTAGAACTCTGACCCACCGGGGGAAATATTGACGAAGTTACCGCCAAGAAGGCCCTCAGATTCAATTGAGATTGCACTATCATCGGGGATTTCAACGCCGTCTGCGATCGCAAGTGTCGTTTCAGCGCGGTAGGTGACAGGGTTCAAATCCATCGCCGTAACAGCGCCAATCTTGACGCCAGCCAACCGAACATCTGTCCCAACTGCGACACCATCGGCACTGCGAAAGCTTGCTTGTAGCGTGAATTGGCCACCAGAGTTTGCACCAAACCCTGTCAGGCCTGCTGCATAGATCAGAAAGGCCATAGCTGCCGCCAGAACGACGCCACCAAGGGCAATTTCACCACGGGAATACGTCATGCAAACACCTTTGCCTATTTACAGAAAAATCGGTTGAACCCCATGAGTTACTCCGGCGTCCACGCCTCGTAGTCGCTACGCGGTGCTGGGTCACCTTTGCGGATAGACCCTGCGGGCGCATAGGCAAGCGTTGTACCAGTTAGGTTCGGCAGGTGCTCTTTTTCCCACGGTTTGTGTGCCAGTGGCGCATCAGTGGGCGTTTCATTCCACGTGTGGTGCAGCCAGCCATGCCAGTCCGGATCAACCCGCGAAGCTTCTGCTTCGCCATTGAAAATCACCCAACGGCGCGCGGCGTCTTTGCTTTGATAAAACTTATTTCCTTGGTAATCTTGGCCGACCAAAGTGCCTTTGCGCCACGTCCACAGCTGTGTTCCAAGTGTTTGTCCGTCCCACCAAACGGCGGCCCGTTTCACGAAGTTCAAAATACCCATGGGTGCCCTCTTTGATCTGCTTGCCTTGCTATGCCGCATTTGTGCCCCAACGTCTAGGCAGATTACGTTTTGCATACGATTTGCGCAGTGTGCTTAGGCCAGCGCTGTAACTTCGATCTCAATCCGGAAGCGGGGGTGCAAAAGCTTTGCTTCAATCACCGTGGCCGCGGGCGGATTATCACCGAACGCCTCAGAAAGCTGAGGCCAGCAGGCCTCAAACTCAGTGATGTCGGGCAAGTAATACGTCACACGAACCGCTTTGGAGATGTCGGAGCCTGCCTCGGTCAGCGCATTCCTGATGGTCTCAAGCGCAGAACCGCATTGGCTAACAACGTCATCACCTTGACCAACGGTACCGGCGACAAACGCGAATCCACCCGCAACAACAGCCCGACAATAACCGATTTTGGCTTCAAACTCTCCGCCGGAGTGGATGCGCTTGATCATGCGGTAGCGTCTTCTTTGACTTTTGTGTCACCGTGGATCAGCAAGGGTTCTGCGTCAGAATTTACAGCTTCTTCATTGACCACCACCTCGGTGACGCTTTCCTGACCTGGCATGTCAAACATGGTATCAAGCAAGATATCTTCGAGGATCGAGCGCAGGCCACGCGCACCGGTTTTTCGCTCAATCGCGCGCTTGGAAATGGCGGACAACGCATCATCGGTGAAGGTCAACTGAACGTCTTCAAGCTCAAACAGGCGTTGGTATTGCTTCACCAGCGCGTTCTTAGGCTGGGTCAAGATCGTAACCAGCGCGTCTTCATCCAAGTCTTCGAGCGTCGCAATAACAGGCAAGCGGCCAACAAACTCCGGGATCAGGCCGAATTTCAGCAGATCCTCCGGTTCGAGGTCTTTGAAGTACTCACCCACAGTCTTTTGGCTTTCGTCTTTGACGTCAGCCCCAAAGCCCATCGCAGATCCCTTGCCGCGCTGCGCAATGATCTTATCAAGGCCCGCAAACGCCCCGCCGCAGATGAACAGAATGTTAGTTGTGTCCACCTGCAAAAACTCTTGCTGTGGATGCTTGCGCCCACCTTGGGGTGGTACAGACGCAACTGTACCTTCCATGATCTTCAGCAAGGCTTGCTGCACGCCCTCGCCCGACACATCACGGGTGATTGACGGGTTGTCAGACTTGCGTGTGATTTTATCAACTTCGTCGATGTAGACGATACCGCGCTGTGCGCGCTCGACGTTGTATTCAGACGCCTGCAGCAGCTTCAAAATGATGTTTTCAACGTCTTCGCCAACATAACCGGCTTCGGTCAATGTGGTAGCGTCGGCCATGGTGAAGGGCACATCAAGAATGCGCGCCAGAGTTTGGGCAAGAAGTGTTTTTCCGCACCCCGTTGGCCCGATCAGCATGATGTTTGATTTCGCCAACTCGATGTCCGAGCCGTTGCCCGCGTGGTTCAGTCGTTTGTAGTGGTTGTGAACCGCCACCGACAGCACGCGCTTTGCCTTGGCTTGGCCAATAACATAATCGTCCAACACGCCACAAATCTCGAGCGGCGTTGGCACGCCTTCGGATGACTTCAGACCGGTCGCTTTTGTCTCTTCACGGATGATATCCATGCACAATTCAACGCATTCATCACAAATGAATACCGTTGGACCCGCGATAAGTTTGCGCACCTCATGCTGCGATTTACCGCAAAAGCTGCAGTAAAGTGTGTTCTTTCCGTCGCCGCTTGCTTGGTTGGTCATAGTATCATCCTTTGGGGGCGTGTCCCCCGAGTTGCGTTTGGTGCCATCTTGACGTCGACCCATGCTAAGACAGGCAAAAATCGGCTACAATGCGAAAATGCCCCCATTTCGAGAAATTGGGGCATTCTTCTAATCGCTTAAGCGGTGCTGCAAGCAAAGGTTAACAAGGGCTTAACACATTCATGTCCGGCCCAAGTATACCGATGGAAAAGCGTCACTAGGCGTCGTCACCTTTGGAGCGGTTTTCAACGATCTCGTCGATCAAACCCCAGTCTTTTGCCTCTTCGGGCGACATAAAGTTATCACGCTCAAGCGCTGCTTCGACGTCTTTCAACTTGTTGCCCGTGTGCTTGACGTAAATTTCATTCAAACGGGTCTTCAGCTTTTGCGTTTCCTGAGCATGGATCATGATGTCTGTCGCCTGCCCTTGGTATCCGCCAGAAGGTTGGTGAACCATCACGCGGCTGTTTGGCAGAGAAAAGCGCATGCCTTTTTCGCCAGCCGTCAGCAAAAGCGAGCCCATGGATGCCGCCTGACCGATCACAAGTGTTGATACTTTGGGGCGAATGTATTGCATGGTGTCATAAATGGACAAACCTGACGTCACCACACCACCTGGTGAGTTGATGTACATGCTGATCTCTTTGGACGGATTTTCAGCCTCAAGGTGGAGCAACTGCGCCACGACGAGCTGCGACATGCCATCATGGACGGGGCCGTTCAAAAAGATGATCCGCTCCTTCAAAAGGCGCGAGAAAATGTCATAGGCGCGTTCGCCACGGCTGGTTTGCTCAACAACCATGGGGACAAGGTTCATATATGTTTCGACTGGATCTTTCATGGGAATGCCTCATCCTGCATGTGTGTGCCGCTACTTAGTAGCCTCAATTTACTGAGATAAGATTAGGACGCGTGATAGCGGGCTGCAAGGCGGCGCGAGGCTTTTTGTTGAAACCACTTCATGGCGCGTTATCTGCCGCCCATGACACAAACACATTTCCCCCCGACCCGCACCGCCGCGCTCGAGCGCCTCTCGTCATTCGTGCCACGCGCAGGGCGCTATGGCCTGCGGAGAAATTATGACGTTGCAGGCCACGAAGGCGTGTCACAACTCTCGCCCTACATCCGTCACAGACTGATCACAGAAGAAGAAGTTTTGCGTACAGTTCTGGGACGATACAGCGCACAAAGTCTCGAAAAATTCGTTCAAGAAGTCTACTGGCGCACCTATTGGAAAGGCTGGCTTGAAATGCGCGCGCCAGTTTGGGGGATGTATAAGCAAGGGCTGAACGCCGCGCTGAACAATGTGCAGACCCAAAGTGGGCTGCGCGCCGAGTGGGAAGCCGCGTGCGCCGGCACCACGGGGATCGACTGCTTTGACCATTGGGCCAAAGAGCTGGCTGAGACAGGCTATCTGCACAATCACGCACGGATGTGGTTCGCATCAATCTGGATCTTCACTCTTCGGCTGCCTTGGGAGTTGGGCGCGGATTTCTTCATGCGCCACCTGCTTGACGGCGATGCCGCTTCAAACACCTGCTCATGGCGGTGGGTCGGCGGACTTCAAACCGTGGGAAAGACGTATCTGGCCCGCCCCGACAATATCACAAAATACACCGAAGGGCGTTTTAGACCAACGGGCCTTGCCCCCCATGCAGAACCCCTGACCGGCTTTGCAAACCCCGACCGGCAACCGATCAAAACACCCGATGCGCCCCAAGCCGGCGCACGCACGCTGATCGTGATCCACGAAGATGACATGGCGCTTTCGACCGTGCTGAACGCGACCCCAGGATGTGAAATTATCGGCGCGGCTGCCCTGGCCTGTCACGATGCACGCACGCCGCTGAACGTGGCGGAAAACGTGCGGGTATTCACGGAAGGCGGGCTGCAAGACACCGGTGAGCGCTTCGCAGACAAATTGGGAATGACGCCGGAAATTTTGGATGTGGACGCCCTCGCACAGGTGGCCGCGGATCTGGAATGCGATCAAGTCGCTGCAAACTACGCCCCCGTAGGCCCCGCCAATGACACTTTGAAGAAGCTCGACAAAGCATTGAAAGGTAAAGGAATAGCATTGACCCAAGAGATGCCAGACTATGACGCGCAAGCTTGGCCCTATGCCACGGCAGGTTTCTTCAAATTCAAAACCAACATCCCCAAACTGATCGCAGGTTTGGACTGAGTTTTGTTAATTTGGTTTTATGAGAATAGCTCAAGGCCGGAGCTGCTTTGCCGTGGGTAATCTGCATAGCCCTTCGGGCCTTACTCCAAACCAAACAGGTGTAGCTAAAGCCGCTAACCACCTAGAAATCAAATTAAAAAGAAGGGTGGCGGAGGCTCAGGGATTCGAACCCTGGGTACGCTCTCACGTACGTCGGTTTTCAAAACCGGTGCATTCGACCACTCTGCCAAACCTCCGCGTCCGGACCGTGTAGCGTGCAAATTTTGATTCGAAAAGTGGGGAATGTTGCCTAAAGCATTTCCGTCGCTTTTCAAAAGCATGACCTTTCGATAAGGTTGCGGAAATTAGATAGCGAACAGGGCCAACCTTGTCGCACAGCAGGCACACAGGACGGACAGAATTATGGCTGTAAAACGCATCACGACAGTGCATTCCGTTGGCGCTTTTTTGGCAGCGGCGGCGCTGCTTTCCGGATGTGACGAGAACGGTCAGTTGTTCCTGAAGGCCCTGCAAACAAGCCCCGATGCGACCGTGACGCCCGCAACTACTGCGCGACTTGTTGAACGGGACTTCGAAGCACCAGACGTGTTTCAAGTGACAGAAACGGGCCTTTGGGATGGACGCCCAAGCTTGGGTGGTGTCTGGGTGGCCCACCCAGATGTGAAAGATCCAGAGCGGGTTATTATTCGCAATCAAGCGAACGGAAAATTTGTTATCGGTGCTCTTTTTCGCCGTGAACGCGACAATCCCGGCCCCAGCCTGCAGCTTTCCTCAGATGCCGCGGACGCGATCGGGGTATTGGCGGGACAGCCGGTGCCGCTCAATGTGACGGCTTTCCGCCGTGAAGCAGTGGAAGAACCAACGCAAACCACGCCTGCGCAAACAGCCATTGAAAAACCAGCCGCAGTTGAAGCGCAACCTCTTGATGATGTTGTGACCACCGCTGCCAACGCCATTGATGCATCAACGGCACAGCCGCCAGCGGCCAAACCAACACCACGCCCCGTTGTATCCACGTTGAATAAGCCGTTTATTCAGATTGGCATTTTCAACGTTGAGCAAAACGCCAAGAACACTGCTGAGGCCATGCGTCAGGCGGGCATTATCCCGCAGGTTCTTCAAGGCACTAGCAATGACAAAACTTTTTGGCGCGTTATCGTTGGGCCGGCAACCAGCACATCTGAACGCGCGGGGCTGTTGAAAAAGGTCAAATCACGCGGTTTTAATGACGCCTATTACGTCACCAACTAGACAGCGCGCGCCAAGATCACAGCGCATGCTCAGATCAGCAATGAGGCACATATGACCCACCGGTTACTCATCGTTTTGGCATTTTTGATGCTGCCCTTCAGCGCCGCCCATAGTTTTGAAACCCGCGCTACGGCAGCTTACGTCATTGATCAGACAACCGGCACGGTACTGCTCGCCAAGAACGCATCGAAACCTTTGCCACCGGCGTCAATGTCCAAACTGATGACACTTTATATGGCGTTTGAAGCTGTAGAAGACGGCAGGCTCAGCATGGATGAAAAGCTGCTCGTTAGTCAAAACGCGATGAACTATGGCGGCTCTACTTTGTTTCTCAGACGCGGCGAACGCGTCAGTGTCGCGGACCTCATAACAGGCATCATTGTTTTGTCGGGCAACGACGCCTGCGCAGTCATTGCCGAAGCGCTTAGCGTAGACGGTACTGAGGCTGGCTTTGCAAAAATGATGACTGCCCGCGCGCGCCAATTAGGGATGATGGATAGCAATTTCACTAACTCCAACGGATGGCCCGCGCCCGACCACCGCATGTCGATGCGCGACCTTGGCACGCTTGCGGACTTGCTGATCAAAGACTTCCCCCAGCACTACCCACTTTTTGCACAGCGCGAATTTTTATTTGACCCAACAGAAAGCTCAAACCGGTTGAACCGTAATCCTTTACTGGCGCTTGATATTGGGGCAGACGGCCTGAAAACCGGCCACACAAAAGAAGCGGGTTACGGCCTTGTGGGCAGTGCAAAACAAGGGGATCGCCGTGTGATTTTTGTAATTACAGGTCTCGACACCGCAGCGGGACGCGCCGAAGAAGCAGAACGCATCGTTGATTGGGCTTTCCGTCAGTTCGCCCAGAAAGATATCATCACAGCCGGTACCAAGGTTGCCGATGCTGAGGTTTGGAACGGTGACTTGCCGCTGGTGGGTCTTGCGGTTGCGCAGGACCTTTCCATGCTGCTCCCCGTCGTGGCTGCAGATCAGGTCAAAGCTGAAGTTGCCTACACGGGCCCGATCGAAGCACCAATCTTGAAAGGCGATGTTTTGGCCGAGTTAGTGGTAAGTGTTGATGGCCTGCCCGACACCCGTATCCCGTTGGTTGCCGAACATGACGTTTCTGCCGGTGGCTTTCTGAGCCGCATGCGCACCGCAAGCCGCGTTGTCATCCGCAAAATAGCCGGACCAACAGTTCCCCTTATGGCGACGAATTAATCCATGACTGCACGTTTCATTACTTTTGAGGGCATTGATGGCTCTGGCAAATCAACCCAAGTGCGCCGCCTTGCTGACGCCCTGCCCAACGCAATTTTAACCAGAGAGCCAGGCGGTTCAACCGGTGCCGAAGAAATTCGCCGCCTGCTAGTTGAGGGGGAGCCAGATCGCTGGTCCGCTGAAACCGAGCTTTTGTTGTTCACAGCCGCCCGTCGTGACCACCTTGAAAAGACAATCCGCCCTGCCCTTGAACGAGGCACAACGGTGATCAGTGACCGCTTTGCCGATAGCACACGGGTCTATCAAGGTGCGACCCGTGGCGATTTACGCAGCAAAGTAGATGCGTTGCACAGTTTGATGATTGAGCGTGAACCTGACCTGACGATCTTGATCGACATGGACCCGAAAACAGCGCTGGAACGCGGCTTGGCCAGATCAAGCGGCGAAGACCGTTTTGAGGACATGGGGCTCGAATTTCAGCAAGCCCTTCGTACAGGGTTCCTTGATCTCGCCAAACAGGATCCTGCCCGTTGGCGGGTAATTGATGGCAACAGGTCCATTGAGGACGTCTGGCACGACGTCCAAGCCTCAGTCCTTTAGAAGGCGCAATTAGCGCTTTTACCTGCCCCAGACCCGTGGCACACCTTTGCTATGTCTGATCTGCCCGAACCCGACCGCATTGAAGGTGCGCCGCATCCGCGCGAAACTACACGCCTGTTTGGGCATGGGGCGGCCGAGGCTGCGGTACTTGATGCATTCACCTCTGGGCGGCAACACCACGCGTGGATGCTGCAAGGCCCGCGCGGTACCGGCAAAGCGACATTCGCTTATCAATTCGCACGATTTCTGATCGCCACGTCCCCAACGGGAAAGCCGGATATGTTCGGCGATACGCCGGCGCCCAGCACATTGCACATTGATCCAGAGCATCCCGTTGCACGCCGAATGGCTGCCGGATCCGAAAGCGGGCTGTTCGTCTTGCGTCGCGCCGTGGATGAGAAGGACAAAAGTAAACTTAAGACTGTAATCACTGTCGATGAAGCCCGCAGGCTTAAGGAGTTTCTGACCATGTCTGCGGCCGACGGCACACCGCGTGTTGTGATCATTGATGCGGCGGATGAAATGAATGTTCAGACCGCGAATGCCATCTTGAAGCTACTTGAGGAGCCACCCGCAAACACCACGCTTTTGCTGATCTGCCATCAGCCCTCGCGCCTGCTGCCAACCATTAGGTCACGGTGCCGTACGCTGTCTTTCAACAGGTTATCTGCAAAGGATATGACCCAAGCCTTGGCGCAGGCGGATGTAGCACTTCCTGCGAATATGAATCACCTGAACGCACTCGCAGATGGCTCTGTTGGAGAGGCGTTAAGGCTGATCAACCTTGGCGGTCTTGATACGTATGCCCGACTGGTTGAGTTACTCCAAAACGCGCCAGGCCTTGACCGAGCTAAACTCAGCAAACTTGGCGACGGTATGATTGGGCGCGCCAAGGCACCCCAGTTTGACCTGTTTTTGAACCAGATTGACACGTTGTTGTCACGGATCGCACGTACTGGCATTGCAGGTGCACCATCCGTGGAGGCAGCACACAACGAAGGCGCGCTGCTACAACGCCTTTGCCCCAACCAAGCTGCGGCAAAGGCATGGGCAGCACTTCACCAAGACATTGGCGCACGGCTCAGGCATGGCAAAGCAGTCAACCTTGACCCTGCGGTGTTGGTCGTTGATACGGGCCTTAAGATTGACCAAGAAGCCGCCAAATGGGCCGCAAGAAGGTAGCAACCATGATAGTCGACAGCCACTGCCACCTCGATTTTCCAGACTTTGACGAAGAACGCGCAGATATCGTGGCGCGGGCCGTTGAGGCCGGTGTGGGCAAAATGGTAACGATCTGCACAAAGTTGAAGAACGAGCCACAAGTACGCAAAATCGCTGAAGAATTTCAACCTGTCTACTATGCGGCGGGTACGCACCCAATGTCTGCAGCGGATGAGCCGATGGCCACTGTGAAACAGCTCGTTGCCCTTGCGCAGCACCCCAAGTTTGTAGGCATCGGTGAGACCGGTCTAGACTATCACTATACGGCCGACAGCGCTGAGGTACAAAAAACCTCCCTCGCCGTACATATCGATGCCGCCCGCGAAACAGGGTTGCCGCTGATCATCCATTCTCGCGCGGCAGATGAGGACATGGCAGATATTCTTGAGGCGGCCTACGCCAAGGGTCCGTTTGAATGTGTCATGCATTGCTTCTCAAGTGGGCCAGAACTGGCGCGCCATACTCTCGATCTGGGATTTTATCTGTCCATGTCGGGCATCGCGACATTCCCTAAATCGCAAGAAGTGCGCGACATCTTTGCCGCTGCTCCACTGGACCGTGTCTTGGTGGAAACAGACAGCCCGTATTTGGCACCAAAGCCGTTTCGCGGCAAACGGAATGAACCCGCCTACACTGCCCACACCGCGGCAGTTGGCGCAGAGGTCTTCGGCATATCGCTTGATGATTTCGCCAAAGCGACCACAGACAACTTTCATCGCCTCTTCTCAAAGGCCGCCTGAATGGAGCGGGTGTTTACCATACTCGGTTGCGGCTCATCGGGAGGCGTTCCGCGATTGGGGCCCAACGGCGGAAACTGGGGGGCGTGCGATCGAGGTAATCCCAAAAACAGGCGTCGCCGCTGTGCGCTACTTATTGAGCAGCGCACAGATGAAGGCACCACTACAGTCCTGATCGATACCGGACCCGATATGCGCAGCCAGTTGCTTGATGCGGGTGTCGGCGCGTTGGATGCGGTTGTCTACACCCACAGCCACGCAGATCATGTCCACGGCATCGATGACCTGCGCCAAATCGTCTACAATATGCGTAGCCGCCTTGATGTTTATGCTGACGGCGACACGACAAACGACCTCATCTCACGGTTTGGATACGCCTTTGTCCAGCCTGCTGGATCAAGCTATCCGCCTATTTTGAACCTCAACGAAATCAATGGCGATGTTACTGTGTCGGCCGATGGCGGCGAAATCATTCTATCGCCAATTCGCGTGACGCATGGCTCTATCGAGGCGCTTGGCTTTCGAATTGGAAACGTGGCCTATATGCCTGATGTGTCCAGCATGGGTGAAGACGGTTTTGCGATGCTTCACAACCTTGAATACTTCATTCTTGATGCCCTGCGCTATGAACCGCATCAGACACACCTGAATGTTCATAAAGCACTTGAATGGGTGGATCGCCTGAGACCATACAAAGCGGTGCTGACCAACATGCATCTCGATCTTGACTACGACACACTCAACCGTGAAACCCCTGATCACGTCACACCGGCTTTCGACGGGATGCAGATAAAAGTTCAGCTCTAGCTTTCTTTTGTTTTCAAATATCCCCGCCGGAGGCCCGCGACGCTGCTCACCCACCCCGGACCCGCCATGCAAGCTCTGATTGACGTCATTATTCCTGTCTTTTTGTTGGTCGGTTTCGGCTATGCCGCCTCATGGGGTGGGTTGTTTAAGGCAGAATATGTTGACGGGCTGATGAAGTTTGCCCAAGGATTTGCGATCCCGTGCTTGCTGTTTTCAGCCATCGCTAACCTCGATCTTGGCCAGTCCTTCAACTGGCCCATTCTGCTTAGCTTTTATTCAGGCGCATTTGTGTGTTTCGCTTTGGGTCTGATCGGTGCCAGAGTGCTGTTCAAACGCGATTGGGAAGACGCAGTTGCCATCGGGTTTGTGGCGCTCTTTTCAAACTCCGTACTCCTTGGTCTGCCAATCACCGAGCGCGCTTTTGGGTCCGAGGCCCTAACCGGCAACTACGCCATCATCGCTATTCACGCACCACTTAATCTAAGCATTGGTATCATCGGGATGGAGCTTGCCAAAGCCCACGGCGCGCCTGCCCGTGACGTTGCGCGCACCATATTTACCTCTACGATCAAAAACTCACTGATCATCGGCATTTCACTTGGCTTTATCGTGAACTTCACCGGATTGACCGTGCCGAGTGTGCTGCAAGACGCAATTGATTTGATGATCCGCGCCGCCCTGCCTGCCGCACTTTTCGGACTTGGCGGCGTGTTGCACCGCTATAAACCCGAAGGTGATATGACTACGGTGCTTTACGTTGTCGCCCTGTCGTTGGTGGTCCATCCAGTGATCGTTTACAGCGTTGGGCAACTGGTAGATTTGTCTACCTTCGAGATGCGCTCGGCGATCATTACAGCCGCCTCTGCGCCCGGTATCAACGCTTACTTATTTGCAAACATGTACGGGCGCGCAAAACGTGTAGCCGCCACATCCGTCCTTTTGGGCACTGCAGCGAACATGGGGGCTATCTGGCTCTGGTTGTTGATTTTGTCGTGACGCTTAATCAAGCTAAATCCTCAACTCTCATGCCTACGATCTCAGCTAAACGACACCCAGTCTCCCCTAGAATAGGGAACAGCAGTTGTACGTTAGAAGATGATGAAAGTGCTTGCCTGTAGCCGTCCAAAAGTTGCTCATCCGTAAACGACCCCCTTTTGACAACATCACTCACCTCTCTCGGTATTATCACACGGGTCCAAGGATTACGTCTTTCCACATCCAACTCAGCATATGAGTAGTTGAAGATTGCACTGAGACTGTTGAGCCTACGCCTTACTGTAGCAGTCTTAACTTCCCTATGCTTCATGTAGCTCAAGAAAGCTCTAACATCTTGTCGGGTGTAGTCAGACACATCTCTATTACCTGCTACAGAAATAAGAGCAGCAACCGACAGCCGCACAGGCTTCTCAGATATATCTCTAAGTGACAGGTATCCATCCATCATGTCTGACAACAAAGTAGTCTTAGGATTTGTTAGGGTTTTTGCTGCTGCTCTATAATTTAGCTTAGAACCAGACCTAAAGCAGCTGTATATAAAGGGTGTAAGCCGATGGACTAGCTGCTCTACATCCTCAGGCTTAATAAAACTGGACCTAGCCTCACTCACATCACCGAGCTTAAAACGAATGAATTGACCATGCGAAGCAACATAATCTTTAGGAACCCTTAGATTATAATAGTATGAACCGTTACGAACTAATGTGTTTTCAATTGTGTGCATATGGATGCCTCTCAAAGCTGTTAAACCGAGAGAAATAAAAGCAAAGTCAATAAGTTATCTGAAAAAGCATGGTGCGGTCGGGGGGACTCGAACCCCCACGAGTGTTACCTCACAGCGACCTCAACGCTGCGCGTCTACCAATTCCGCCACGACCGCATGTTCATGTGCTTGGTATGAGCGCGGCTTAGAC
>JAHEEK010000027.1:0-19044 GCA_024640765.1 Thalassobium sp.
CGGCTGGCCAGCTCTTCTGCAATGGCCATCGAGTCCCCAAGCTGCGTTCCGCAGGGAAGTGTCAAAGTAGGCAGAGTGCGCGCAGGTGCCAGATGTGGGATGCGTGGTCTCACGTCTGCTTCATGATCGGGGTAGACAGTGGTGATGTCGACCAACTCCATCAATTCCGCGTGTTCGATCATCATTACGGCCGCGATGGACCAACTAAAATACAGGCGATTGCCTATGGTGAGCTGATATTTCATCCCTTAAGTCTACGTGGTTTGTATGGTTATGCCAGTGGCAATTGTTCCGCCCATAGACGCAATTTCAGCTGGGATAGCTTAGGGACAAAAATTGATAACGGGTGCAGCTTCATCGTCGATATGGGTCACAGACAGATTGTCTATCCGGTGCCCGAACGCTTCATAGGCGGAGATTCCAAGGGCCCGCTGAACTTGGGTCAAAATCACCCCAAAGTGGCATACCACAATCAAATCGCCGTGCGGGCGAAGTGCGTCAATTGAGGCCGTGACACGGCGGTAAACCGCGTTCCAGCTTTCACCGTTTGGTGGCGCGATGTTGCCGGGGTTTTCCCAATACTGACGGATGTGATCTTGGTCTTCTATCTCGTCAAAGCGCTTCATATCCCAATCGCCAAAGTCAATCTCGCGTAACCCGTTGTCATGGGGAAGACGTGTGCGGCTGGCTTGAATGGCGTCCGCTGTTGCACTTGCGCGCACTAGGTCCGATGAAATGACAGGCACGTCTGGCAAATACTCGGACAACCGCCTGAGAGCGGCGGTATCGCTCAGATCAGCGGGAATATCCGCGTGGCCAACCATGGTTTTTGCGTGGGTAGGGCCGTGTCGCACCATATAAAGGGTCATAGGAGGCCTTTCAGAATTTGCGGCAATCCTGCGATGACGTTCACCACTGTGTCTGCGCGTGCTGCGACTGATTGGTTGAGTTTGCCTTGCGCATTGCGAAACCGGCGGGACAACGCGTTTTCTGGGACAATGCCTTGGCCGACTTCATTACTGACCAACACAATATGTGACGCACATTCAGCCAGCGCCGTTTCAACTTGGGCCCAGGGTGCGCGCCAACTGTCAGGACTATCGTCGTCCATCATGATGTTGTTGAGCCACATGGTCAGGCAATCAACCAACACAACACTTCCCGCAGGTGCTGTCAGCAGCGCCTTTGAAATATCGCGCGGCTCTTCGATGGTTTGCCAATCAACACCGCGCTGAATTTTATGTGCTTCCATTTTTGCGCGCATTTCATCATCCCAAATCAGGGATGTCGCCAGATAAATCCGCGTTAACCCACTGTTAACACATAGGCTTTCTGCAAATATGGATTTTCCTGAAGCTGCTCCGCCTAGGACAAAAGTTATTTTTGACAAGTTTTTCTGCACGCTTAGTGATCCAACCCCGAATGCCCCGCGTAATCAATACAATAGCAGCAAATCAAGCTGCCGCACAGACTGTAAAACAGGGGTTAAGACATGGCATTTGATGGCTACGCGGATCAATCCTTTTCTCGCCGGGCGATGAAAGCAGAACTACTTGATGCTGAGACGGAATTGCGTCTGGCATATGCGTGGCGCGATCAGCGTTGTGAAAAGTCGCTTCATCGCTTGATCACTGCTTACATGCGGCTGGCCATTTCGATGGCATCTAAGTTTAAGCGCTACGGAGCGCCGATGAATGATTTGATCCAAGAGGCGTCTCTTGGTCTGATGAAGGCTGCAGATAAATTCGATCCTGACCGCGGCGTGCGCTTTTCAACCTATGCTGTTTGGTGGATCAAAGCGTCCATTCAAGATCATGTGATGCGGAACTGGTCCATGGTGCGGACGGGGTCGACAAGCAGCCAAAAGTCACTGTTTTTCAACATGCGCCGGGTGCAAGCCCGTCTTGAGCGTGAAGCGGCTGCGGTTGGTGAAAAGCTTGAAGGGCACACATTGCGTGCTATGATTGCGACCGAAGTTGGCGTGCCGCTTCACGACGTAGAGATGATGCAGGGGCGCTTGTCCGGTTCTGATTTCTCGCTCAACGCGACGCAGTCCACCGAGGATGAGGGACGCGAGTGGATTGATGCGCTTGAAGACGACAGTCCCCAAGCTGCTGAGCGGGTGGAATATGAGCACGATATGAGCTGCATGCGGACGTGGTTGATGGAAGCCATGAGCGCGCTGAATGAGCGCGAGCAGTTCATCGTGCGCGAACGCAAGTTGCGTGATGATCCGCGCACGTTGGAAAGCCTCGGAACCGAGCTGAGCCTGTCAAAAGAACGCGTACGGCAGCTTGAAGCGGCGGCATTTGGTAAGATGCGCAAGTCGCTTGAAGCGAAAAGCGGAGAGGTTGCTGCCTTTTTGATGTGATGTCAGGGTCCCGTCTTTAAGGCTAAAGCAAGAGCGCTCAGTCACGCGATGACTGGGCGCTTTTGCCGTTTTGGGTTTGTCACTTTGCGACGCTATGGCTACATCTGTTGCCAAAGGGAGGCCGCCTATGCTGTCTGGACGTCATATTCTGTTGATCATCGGTGGTGGGATTGCCGCCTATAAATCGCTTGAGTTGATCCGCCGTTACCAAGATGCGGGTGCGCAGGTCACGCCTGTTTTGACACGCGCAGGCAGCGAATTTGTGACGCCTCTAAGCGTGTCAGCTCTTGCAGGGCGCAAAGTGCACCAAGACTTGTTTGATCTGACGGCCGAAGCCGAGATGGGTCATATTGAGTTGTCACGAGCGGCGGATTTGGTGGTGGTTGCACCGGCGACAGCTGATTTGATGGGCAAAATGGCGGCGGGATTGGCCAACGATTTGGGCTCAACTTTGTTGATGGCTACGGACAAGCCCGTGCTCCTTGCCCCTGCAATGAACGTGAAAATGTGGGAGCACCCCGCCACGCAGCGCAATTTGGCGACGTTGAAAAATGACGGTATTCTGTTTGTGGGGCCCGAAGAGGGTGGCATGGCATGTGGCGAATTTGGCGCGGGCCGCATGGCAGAGGTGCCGCAGATCATTGAGGCTACGGCCACCGCGTTTGCAGATGGACCAATGTCGGGACAACATGTCATTGTCACTTCGGGCCCGACCCACGAACCGATTGATCCTGTCCGCTATATTGCCAACCGTTCAAGCGGTGCACAGGGCACAGCGATTGCACGCGCCTTGGCAGCCCTTGGCGCGGATGTGACATTTATCACAGGACCTGCAGATGTACCGGCACCGGAAGGTGTGCGTGTGGTTGCGGTCAACACTGCACGCGAAATGGCAGATGCGGTGGATGCAGCGTTGCCAGCACAGGCAGCGGTGTTTGCCGCAGCCGTCTCGGATTGGCGGGTTGCTTCAGCGAGCGACAGGAAAATTAAGAAAACTGCTGGTGGTCTTCCCGAATTAGAGTTTGCAGAGAACACAGATATTCTGGCACGTGTTTCACAGATGACTGAGGGGCGGCCAGCCCTTGTTGTGGGGTTCGCGGCGGAAACAGATGATGTGATTGCCAATGCAACGGCAAAACGGGCGCGCAAAATGTGCGACTGGATCATCGCCAATGATGTGTCACCTGAAACGGGCATCATGGGGGGCGGCGAAAACGCTGTGACCGTGATTTCTGAGAACGGTGCAGATAGCTGGCCGCGGATGGATAAGACGCAAGTCGCACAGCGTCTCGCCCAGCTAATGAATGATGCTTTGGCTTAACAACGTGCCGTTTGGATATTTTTGAACAAAAGAATGGCGGGCTTCGTTAGTACCCTGCTGTTCTGTCCACAAGGCCGATAGGCGTTTGGCCATTTTCGATACGAATGATATTGCGTGCGATCGCATCCGCAGCCGTGGCCGCGCGTGTGACGCTGGCGATATGAGGCGTGACAGTCACTTGGCTGTGAGCCCAATATGGGTGATCCGTTGGCAATGGTTCTGTGTTGAACACATCAAGAGTCGCATGCGCGATATTTTTGTCCAATGCAGCAAGCAGCGCTTCGTCATCGATCAATGGCCCGCGGCCGGGGTTCAGCAGGAAAGCACCGTCCGGCAGCAGTGCTAGTTTTTCTGCGTCCAGCAGATTGTTCGTTTCATCTGTGAGCGGCAGGAGGAGGACAAGAATATCAGCGGTGCGAAGTGCTTGATCCAGGCCCACATCACCTGAAAGACAATTTATACCATCGATCGTTTTTTGTGTACGGCTCCAACCGGTGACGGGAAAGCCAATTGATCGTAAAGCTTGGGCACAGGCCGTTCCCAACGCCCCCATGCCAAGGACTGTGACGCGGCGCGTCTCAGCCAAAGGTGGCCAACTTGTGTTGCGCCATGTCCCGTCTTGGCCGTGAATATGAGCATCCATTCCTACGTGATAACGCAGGCTATGGGCGCTGACCCATTCGACCATGCCTTGGGTTAGACCGTGATCAATCATCCGCACTAGCGGTTGGGTCAGAGTTGCGTTGCCAACAATCGTTTCGACACCGGCCCAAAGGTTCAGGACGGCCTTGGCTTTGGTGTAGGGCGTGAAGTCACTTAATGGGCCATTGGGTGCGAAAATGATGTAGTCTGCGTCATGGGTTTCAATATCACGGGTGATGGACGCATCAATTTCGGCGCGTTTGAAGGCCGCAGGTAGGGTGGTTTGATAATGGCTCCAATGGTCGTCAGTACCTGCAAAGATGATCTTCATTTATCGTGCCCTGTGTACGTGTGCTGATTGCACAATTCCGAATGCGAGGAGCAGCACCAACATGGCTGACCCGCCGTAGCTTACCAACGGTAGTGGGACGCCGACCACTGGTGCAAGCCCCATCACCATTGCCATGTTGACGGCGAAAAACAAAAAGAACGTACCGGCAATTCCAAGGCTGACCAATTGTGCAAAACGGTCTTTTGTTTTGGCCGCTGAGACCACACAAAAAATAACAATCAGCCCGTAGAGCAGCAGCAATGAAAACGCGCCTACGAATCCGAATTCTTCGGCCAGCGTGGTGAAAATAAAGTCTGTGTGTTTCTCGGGCAAAAAGTTAAGCCGCGATTGGGTGCCCTGCATAAAGCCCCGTCCGGTCCAGCCGCCAGACCCGAGCGCAATCTTGGACTGGGTGATGTGGTATCCGGTGCCAAGTGGGTTAGATGAAGGGTCCAGAAATGTATCAATACGGTCATATTGGTAGTTTTTCAAAAGCTGCCAATTAGTGCCGCGTGATTGGAAAACAGCAAATACGACCCCAACTGCGCTGCTGATCACAGCTGCAAAATATCCCCAGTGCACACCGGCGAACCACATCATCATACCGCCGCCCATAATCAACAAAAGCGATGTTCCGAGGTCGGGTTGTCGCAATACCAAAAAGACAGGTAGCATGATGAAAAAGAGGGGTATGACAATCCAAAATAGTCGCGAGGTTTTCTCGCGGGGTAGCCAATCATAGTAGGCGGCAAGCAACATCACGAGGGTGATTTTAGCCAGTTCTGAGGGTTGCAGCCGCATAAAGCCAAGGTCGATCCAGCGTTGTGACCCGCCACCGACGTTGCCCAAAAACTCAACGATCAAGAGCAACACTAGCGTTCCCGCAAATGCCAATCCTGCGGTATTGCGCCAAAACCAAATGGGAACCATGGCGACAATAAACATTAAGGTCATGCCCAAGGCGAAGCGCTGAACTTGGGCCATTGCCCAAGGTGTCCACGACCCACCAGCCACCGAATAAAGCATCAAGAAGCCGATGCTCGCGACGGCTGTGATCATCAGAACCAAAGGCCAGTTCAGATACAGCAATTTGCGCGGACCTGTGGGGATTTGGCGCACAGAGTATTCAAGATAGCTCATGCTTTTGTCCCCTGATTGCGGTCGCTATCAAGGCTGCGCAAAAGCGCCTCCATCTGACGGAACGTGTTGCGCACATCAGCGCGGGCCGCATTGGGGTAGGCGCTGAGCGGCGGTGTGTCTCCGTAAAGCGCACGCAGAGTTATATCGCGGCCAATGGGTGCGGCCGCAGTTGACCCACCACCGCCGTGTTCCACGATCACGCTGACAGCGATCCGAGGGTTATCAAATGGCGCATAATTGACCCAAAGGGCGTGGTCACGCCGTTCCCATGGCAAGTCTTGGTTGCGCGTGATGCCCCGTGCACGTTCCGCCGCAGTGATCCGCCGGACCTGACTGGTACCGGTTTTGCCAGCCATTTTGAACGCAGCATTCACGGTTCTTGAGCGGTATCCGGTCCCACGGCGCTCGTTTGAAACAGCATACATGGACCGGCGAATTGTATCGAGTGTGCTGCCTGTGATGCCAAGGTCCTGACCGCCTGAGATATCCGTCTCAACGCCGTCACGGGATTTGATCAATCGTGGCTCAACACTTTTGCCCGTTGCAAGGCGTGCTGTCATAACTGCCAGTTGCAGCGGGGAAGACAAGACATAACCTTGCCCGATTGAGGCGTTGACCGTGTCGCCGATGCGCCATTCTTGATCGCGCACTTCACGCTTCCACGCTTTGTCAGGAGCCAGCCCGCTGGCCACCGCAGACATCGGGATATCATGACGGACACCAACTCCAAGTTTGCGCGCCATTTCGGCGATGTTATCGATGCCCACTCGAAGAGCCAGATCGTAGTAGTAGACGTCACAGCTTTCGGTGATTGACTTGAACAAATCCACATCACCATGGCCCGCGCGCTTCCAGCAATGAAACCGTGTATCCGCGACTTCTTTATGCCCGACGCAGCGCACAGTTTCATTGGCATCCACAAGCCCTGCTTCAAAAGCGGCAAGCGCAGTGATCATTTTGAACGTGGACCCTGGTGGGTAAATGTCTTGAACCGCTTTCGATCTGAACGGGCGGTAGGGATCATTTAGTAGGGCATTGTAGTCGGTGGTGGAAATCCCGCGAACAAACAAGTTGGGGTCAAACGTGGGCGCAGAGCCAATTGCCAACAAATCGCCGGTCTGCACATCCATAATGACTGCGGATGCTGCCTCTCCGGCAAGGCGCGCTTGCACCCAGTTTTGAAGCTCTGTGTCGATGGTCAGCTGTGTGTCTTGTCCCGCAAGCGCTTCTTCGCGGTCCAACTCACGGATCACGCGGCCCACGGCGTTAACTTCGATGCGTTTGGTGCCGGCTTTACCGCGCAGCTCACGCTCTTCTTTTAACTCAACACCCGTTTTGCCAATCTGAAAACGCGGGATCTGCAACAGCGGATCAGGGTCCTCAATGCGGTTAAGATCAAAGTCCGACACAGGACCAACGTAGCCAATCACATGGGCAAAATCGGCCCCCATAGGGTATGCACGTGAAAGGCCTAAATCCGCAGTAACACCAGGCAAAGCGGGCGCGTTTGCAGACACCTCGGCCACATCATCCCAGCTTAGCCGGTCCAGAATTGTCACCGGTACAAACGGAGAGCGGCGCTTTAGCTCGGCTTTGGTCTCATCAATTTTCTCGGGGCTGAGTGATACGATCCGTGAAAGCCGATAGAGCACTTCGTCGATGTCGCCCGCATCCTCGCGCACGATTGTGATGCGGTAGTTCGGCTCATTCACCGCGATCGGAAAGCCTGTGCGGTCAAATATCTGGCCGCGTGCGGGGGGCAAAAGCCGAATATTGATACGGTTTTCTTCGGCCAAAAGACGATATTGATCCGCCTGTTTGACCTGTAACTCGCGCATTCTCAGGCCCAAGACGCCCATAACAGCCATTTGCGCGCCACCCATGATGACGGCCCGCCGCGTGGTGAGACCGGTATTCTCGGAGGGATCGTTACGGGGCTTCTTCATTGGATCGCCCCCTCCATCCGCACATCGGAGGGTGATTGAAACCGCAGTTTCAGGGCAAAGTGGCAAAACGCAGCAACGGCGGGGTAGGCAAGCAAAGTGATCACAAGTTGTGTCAGCGTAAGGCGGAGCGGATTGGTGTCGACCAAAGTGATGTTGAGCAGCACGCGCTCAAAAAGCACAGCGGCGGTGAGCGCCAGCGCAACATAAGCCCATTCAACCGTAAATGTGCCGGTGCTGATGTCTGCGGCACGACTGCGCAAAAACTCATTGGCGATCAGAAAAGCTGCCGCAAAAAGACCCGGTGGGCGTTGCAGGATCATGTCTGCGCTGAATGCGATCAAAGCGACCAAGATCGTTGGGGCATAACTTGGACGGCGCAGGGTCCACGAAAATATCAGACATGGGATTAAATCAGGCGCACCCCATGCCCGTGGCGCTGTGTTGATTGGCAAAAGGTTTAAAAACAGAATGACTGCGCACAACAGTAAAAGCAAAAACCGATAGCCCCATTTAGGATTGAGCAAAACATCAGCCATCTGTGGCCCCCGTTTGTGCATCAGCCTTTTCATCGCTCTGCTGCATTTTTGGGCCAGCCAACAGGGTGCCTTGGTCCTCGATCAGTTCCCCGTCATGACTGCGCAAGACGCGTAGAAATTTAAGCCGTTCGTAATCGGCTGCAAGCCGCGCGCGCAAACGGCGATCGGGGCTTTGAGCAACTTGGCCTACCAACAAACCAGCAGGGAAAACTTTGCCGTCGCCGCTTGTTACAACGCGATCACCTGGGCGCACCAGATCGCGGTTTTCGATCAACTCAAGAGTTGGCGCCGCCTCATTATCACCCACCAGAATGGCGCGCTGACCGGATGGCTGGACTGTCACGGGAATGCGGCTGTTGGTATCTGTCAACAAAATCACCCGCGACGTGTTTTGGCCTACGCCGCTGATCCGCCCAACAAGGCCAATGCCGTCCATCGTGGCCCAGCCGTCCATAATGCCATCGCGTGCCCCAACGTTCAGCAGCACTGATTGGCGAAACGGCGAGCCGCTATCGGCGGTCACAACACCCGTAACATGGGTCAGCTTTGCATCAATACGGACTTTGTTCAGATCAAGCAGGCGCGCGTTTTCTTGCTCAAGCTGCAACGCGGCCTCACGCCACGCTTTCATCTGCTGCAATTCACGGCGCAGGTCTTGGTTTTGCTCATAGATACGGGTGTAGCTTTGAAAATCTCGCGCAATATTGGTAAGCCCCGTCACCGGTGCCATGGCCCAATCCATCGATGGTACAAAACGGTCGATCATCGCGATGCGCAGCCGTTCAACACGCGGGCTATCGATGCGCCAGAGCAAGTACATCCCAAGTAACAACACCACCAAAATCCCCACAAGCATACGCCGGAGGAGGCGGGAATAATCGTCAGCCGTGGTGCGGTCTCGTGCCAAGGGTCACCCCTTTGGTGATGAAGAATTAGCTATCGTAATCAATGACGTGGCGTAGCTTGTGCTCATATTCAAGCGCCTTACCAGTGCCAAGCGCCACACAGTTCAGACTTTCATCGGCGACAGAAATAGCCAGTCCTGTTTGCTCACGCAGGGCAAGATCCAGCTCACCCAAAAGGGCACCACCACCAGTCAGCATTACGCCGCGGTCGACAATGTCTGCGGCCAGATCGGGGGGGGTTGCTTCAAGGGCGGTCATGACGCTGTCACAGATTTGTTGCACAGGTTCAGCCAGCGCTTCGGCGACTTGTGCCTGAGAAAACTCGATCTCTTTGGGCACACCGTTCAGCAAGTCGCGTCCGCGAATTGGGATCGACTGGCCGCGCCCGTCATCAGGCATCCGTGCGGTGCCAATGGTTGTTTTGATGCGCTCAGCGGTTGCCTCACCGATCAGAAGGTTTTGCTGTCGGCGCAGGTAGTTGATGATTGCCTCGTCCATCCGGTCACCACCAACGCGCACAGAACGGGCGTAAACGATGTCACCCAGCGACAGAACCGCCACCTCGGTCGTTCCGCCGCCGATGTCGACAACCATGTTGCCTGTCGGGTCCGTAATGGGCATGCCAGCACCGATAGCGGCGGCGATAGGCTCGGCAATCAGACCCGCGCGGCGTGCACCTGCAGACAAAACTGACTGGCGAATTGCGCGTTTCTCAACAGGCGTGGCTCCATGGGGAACGCAGACAATAATCTTTGGTTTGGAAAGGGTTGAGCGTTTGTGCACTTTGCGAATGAAGTGCTTAATCATTTCCTCGGCCACATCAAAATCGGCAATTACACCGTCCCGCATGGGGCGGATGGCCTCAATCGAGCCGGGCGTACGACCCAGCATCAGTTTGGCGTCCTCGCCAACCGCCAACACTTTCTTAACACCGTCTTTGACTTGGTAGGCCACAACAGAAGGCTCAGACAAGATAACACCCTTGCCTTTGACATAGACCAGCGTGTTAGCAGTGCCCAAATCGATCGCCATATCCGACGAAAACACACTTAATCCAAACATATATCGACTTCCCTTATGTCGCGGCTCGCTGCACTCAGTGCGACTCGGCCTCATAATCCACTTTTGACAGTTATATGCGCGTCCCCTCTCAGGATAAAGAGGGGAAGGCCTGCGCCGTCCCCTCTGTGTGTGCCCTGTCATGGGTCCACTCTCAAGCGTGCGATGATGTGCCTAAGCAGGAAGCCGCCGCTCAGGATTGGTCTTTGTAGCTGACGCCTTTGGTGTCATAGCCCGGCTCGTCTTGGCCGCGTCGTGCAATCAAGCGGTTCAGCGCCATGATATAGGCTTTTGCGGAGGCTACGACGGTGTCCGTGTCTGCGGATTGGCCCGTAGCGATCCGGCCCTCTTCTTCCATCCGTACAGAGACTGTCGCCTGTGCATCAGTGCCTTCGGTCACCGCTTGGACTTGGTAAAGCTGCAAGCGCGCGCCGTGCGGGGACAGTTCTTTGACGGCGTTGAATGTTGCATCAACTGGGCCGTCACCGGTGGCTGTTACTTCTTTGTTGCTGCCTTCAACATTCAGGACCATCGTGGCCTCTTGCGGGCTGTCTGTGCCGCAAACAACCTTGAGCGAGACCAATTCAAGCGCGTTATTTCCTGCGGTGGCGCTGGTCTGCATCAACGCAATCAGGTCTTCGTCGTAGATTTCTTTCTTGCGATCAGCGAGCGCTTTGAACCGTACGAATACGTCTTTCAGCTCATTATCGGCCAACTCAAATCCCAAATCAGCAATTTTGGAGCGCAGCGCAGCGCGGCCAGAGTGTTTGCCCATGACGATGTTTGTCTCGGCCAAACCCACATCTGCGGGGCGCATGATCTCAAAAGTCTCGGCGTTTTTCAGCATGCCATCTTGGTGGATGCCAGACTCATGCGCAAACGCGTTTTTGCCAACGATTGCTTTGTTAGGCTGCACCATAAAGCCCGATACCGCAGAAACGCGGCGCGACAAGTTCATAATTTTAGTGCTGTCGATCCCTGTGGTGTAGGGCATGATGTCGTTGCGGACTTTCATGGCCATCACAACTTCTTCGAGGGCCGTGTTGCCCGCACGCTCGCCCAGACCGTTGATTGTACATTCGATCTGACGCGCACCGCCTTCAACGGCTGCTAACGCGTTCGCGGTCGCCATGCCCAAATCATTATGGCAGTGGGTCGCAAAGATAACCTCGTCGGCGCCAGGCACTGTGGCGATCAATCGCTTAATCAAATCAGCACTTTCGCGTGGCGCGGTGTAGCCGACGGTATCGGGGATGTTGATTGTTGTGGCACCTGCGTTAATGGCTATCTCAACAACGCGGCACAGATAATCCCACTCGGTACGTGTGGCATCCATAGGTGACCATTGCACGTTATCGGTCAGATTGCGCGCGTGTGTTACGGTATCGTGGATACGCTCGGCCATTTCGTCTTTGGTGAGGTTTGGAATGGCTCTGTGCAGAGGTGAGGTGCCAATGAACGTGTGGATGCGCGGCTGCGCGGCGTGTTTCACGGCCTCATGGCAGCGGTCGATATCTTTGAAATTGGCGCGTGCCAATCCGCAAATCACAGAGTTTTTGAAATTCTTGGCAATCTCGCTCACAGCGGCGAAATCACCCTCAGAAGCGATTGGAAAACCCGCCTCAATGATGTCGACACCCATATCATCGAGCAAGCCTGCAATCTCGAGCTTTTCTTCATGGGTCATGGTCGCGCCAGGAGACTGTTCTCCGTCGCGCAAAGTTGTGTCAAAAATTACTACGCGGTCTTGTGCCATCGTCTTGGTCCTATTTGGTGTTTTGGAAAAGTGTCGGTGACGAACCCTGCTGAGCGGGCGCACCGACAGGCACGCTCAGCGCAGGCTAAGACGTAGTAGGTCTAGAAGGATGTTTGCCCGTGTCATCATGGACTTCGTTATAAACGGGGAGGCGCAATTGTGAAGTGTGTTTTGGAAAATGATCAAAATTGTCAAAAAGGCGATGGGCAGATTTTGGATTGGCCCTAGGTGATGGCTCATGAAAAAAGCGTTGATCATTGGGGCGTCTGGCGGCATTGGCCGCGCGCTGACGGAACATTTTGAGGCGCAAGGCGTGCAGGTTACGGGACTGTCGCGCAGTGCCGATGGCTTGGATTTACGTGATGAGCCAAGTGTCGCCCTTGTTTTGGGTGCTCATGAGGGGACGTTTGATACAATCATTGTGGCAACAGGCGCGCTGAACATAGATGGCGCTGAGCCGGAAAAGCAGTTAGCAGCGATTGAGGCCTCGACCATGGCGGATCAATTTGCGGTTAACGCCATTGGGCCTGCGCTGTGCTTGAAATACGCCAGTCACCTTCTGCCCAAAACCGGCCGGTCGATCTTTGCGGTTCTTACCGCGCGGGTGGGCTCAATCGGTGATAACCGGATGGGTGGCTGGTACAGCTACCGCGCTGCCAAAGCAGCGGCCAACCAGATTGTGCATACGGCGGCCATCGAAATTGCACGCAAACGCAAAGACGCAATCGTCGTGGCTTTACATCCGGGCACCGTGGCCACGCCGTTTACCGCCAAATACGCAGGTCGGCACGCAACAGTACCGCCAGCCGAGGCCGCATCAAACATTGCCGCCGTTCTGGATACGCTTAGCCCCGCACAGACGGGTGAATTTTTCGATTGGGCCGGAGAAGTAGTGCCATGGTAAATCTCGTTCTTGTTCTGGCAGATCAGTTGACGCACACGCTTTCAGCCCTTGAACACGCGGATAAAGCAGATGCCATCATCGTGATGGCAGAGGTGGCTGACGAGGCGAGCTATGTGCGCCACCACCCCAAGAAAATCGCTTTTCTGTTCAGTGCGATGCGCCATTTCGCCCATGAGTTGCGTGAGGCGGGTTGGACTGTTCGTTACGCTGCGCTTGATGACGCTGAGAACACCGGTTCGATCGTAGGGGAGCTGCTGCGCGCGGCCTCGGATACCGATGCGAGCCGCGTTCTTAGCACTGAGTGTGGCGAGTGGCGTCTGATCAGCGCCCTTGAGGACGCGCCGCTTGAAGTGACGGTTTTACCTGACACGCGGTTCATCGCATCGCACAAGCGCTTCGAGGATTGGGCCGAGGGACGCAAGCAACTGCGGATGGAGTATTTCTACCGCGAAATGCGCCGTGAAACGGGGCTGTTGATGGAAGGTGACAAACCTGTGGGCGGCAAGTGGAATTTCGATCACGACAACCGCAAGCCAGCCCCTGATGAGGTGATGTTTGATGGACCGTTGCGGTTTGAACCCGATGAAATCACGGCGGATGTCTTGGCGTTGGTGAAGTCGCGCTTTGATAATCATTTCGGTGACCTTGAGCCATTTTGGTTTGCGGTCACCCGTGATCAGGCATTGCAGCAGCTTCATCACTTCATAGCGCTCGGTTTGCCAAAGTTCGGTGATTTTCAAGACGCGATGATGAGCGATGAGCCATTTTTGTATCACGGGCTGATCTCGTTTTATTTGAACGCAGGCTTGCTGACCCCGCTTGAAATCTGCCGTGCGGCTGAGCAGGCATTTACGGATGGTGATGCGCCAATCAACGCGGTTGAAGGGTTCATTCGCCAGATTTTGGGGTGGCGCGAATATGTGCGTGGCATCTATTTTCTGGAAGGCCCTTCGTACACCTCGCGCAATTACCTTGAACACTCGCGCGCTCTGCCTGAGTTTTATTGGAGCGGTGAAACCCGCATGCGGTGCGTGTCAAAAGCGGTTGAGCAAACGGGGCGGGACGCCTATGCGCACCATATTCAACGCCTTATGGTCACGGGGAATTTCGCCTTGCTCGCGGGCATCGATCCCCATCAGGTCCATGAATGGTATCTGGCTGTTTATGCCGACGCTTACGAATGGGTTGAGGCTCCCAATGTGATTGGGATGTCGCAATTTGCGGACGGCGGGATCATCGCAAGTAAGCCCTATGTTTCGAGTGGTTCCTACATCAACAAGATGAGCGATTACTGTAAAGGCTGTCATTATAAAGTCACCGCCAAAACCGGTGAGACAGCCTGTCCGTTTAATGTGCTTTATTGGGACTTTTTGATCCGTCACGAAGAACGGTTTAGCGGCAATCCGCGCATGGGCCAAATGTACCGCGTGTGGGAGCGGATGGACGAAGAGCGGCGTGACACTGTGCTATCAGATGCCGCAGAGGTATTGGCAAAGCTGGACCGTGGTGAGGTGATTTAAGCGGGACGCGTTAGTCTATGATCTCGGCGCGCTCGACACCCCAGAACGATGATTTTGGTACCCAACCACGGTAGCCATCTGCCCGCATCGAGCACCAGTCCGTAGTGCATTCATTAAGGCGTGCTACGACGCCGCGCTCAAGCATCGCGGCAACGGGGGCATCGGTCATTGGCTTGCGGCGTAGCTCAACAGCGTCTTCGTCAATGATGACGGTTCTTACACCGGAAATAAGTGAGTAGTGCAGCCAACCGCCGACGCCGTCGCGGTCTTCTACACGGCGCCAATGGCCATGTTCCGCGATGACCCGAAGCGGCATATCGCGGCGTTTGAAAATCCAATCAATGCGATGTGTTTTTGAAGGACCGCGGCGCACATTTGCTTCACTCGCTTTCAGTGACACAAAGCGCGGCATTGGAAGGCCCGTGACCGGGCCCACGTCTGCACGCGCAGTTTGACCTGCCAGTTGAATGGACAAAAGAAGTGCTGTGATCAGCAAAACTGACTTCATTTTCTACGGCCTGCATGGTTATCCCTTTCAGCACGGTAATCGCCGAAAATGGATTGGTGAAATTCAAGGTCTTGTGCCTTGCTTGCTCTGACTGCACTCTAGGGTGAAAGCGGTGTCTGGGCAAAGCGGGAGATTTGGTCGATGTCACGAAAACGGTTGAGTGTTGTCGTTACGCGACGGTTGCCCGCAGCCGTGGAACACCGCATGGCAGAGTTGTTCGACGTAACAGTGCGCGACAGCGATGCACCGATGAGCCGCGATGAACTGATTGCAGCGATGCAAGACGTTGATGTTTTGGTTCCCACGGTGAACGACCGTCTTGATGCTGCGGTTTTTGAACAGGCCGGCGAGCGCTTGAAGCTGGTGGCAAATTACGGCGCAGGGACGGATCACATTGACGTAAATGCGGCCCACGCAAACGGGATTATGGTCAGCAATACCCCTGGCGTGGGGGCGGAAGATACTGCGGATATGACGCTGGCGCTGATGCTATCTGTGACGCGCCGCATCCCCGAGGGTTTGTCAGTCATGCAAACGGGTGATTGGGACGGTTGGTCGCCGACGGCACTGTTAGGCGGCAAAATTGGCGGGCGTTCTCTTGGTATTTTGGGCATGGGCCGTATCGGGCAGGCCGTTGCGCGACGTGCCCGCGCGTTTGGGATGCAGGTGCACTATCACAACCGTAATCGCCTGCGCCCCGAGACTGAAGCCGATCTTGGCGCAAAGTACTGGAGCAGTCTCAACCAGATGTTGGCGCAGGTCGATATTTTGACCATTCACTGTCCGCACACCCCAAGCACCTACCACATTATGAATGCGCGGCGTTTGGCGCTGATGAAACCCAATGCGGTTATTGTGAACACCTCACGTGGTGATGTGATCGACGAAAATGCTCTGACACGGATGCTTCGCTCGGGTGAGATTGCGGGTGCAGGCCTTGATGTCTACGAGGGTGGCGCCGAGCCAAACCCACGCCTTCGCGCGCTTAAGAACGTTGTTTTGCTGCCCCATATGGCCTCTGCCACAGTTGAAGGCCGCGAGGAAATGGGCGCGCGTGTGATGCTCAATATTTCCACCCATGCGGATGGGTTCCGCCCCCCGGATATGGTGATTCCGTCTAGCTTGTAGCGGTCGTTTTGCCGCGTCACATGTGTCTTGCTGATGTTGGGCAGGTCGGTTTTGGCGCGTGTTCGGTCGGCTGGATTGCGCCGCGTTCGCATCAGATGGGCGAAGGTAATCCCAAGACACGTCCAAGGAGGTCGGACATATGAAAACCCACGTCAAAGCACTTGTTGTTGGAGGCGGCGCCGTTGGCACGTCTATCGCTTATCATTTGGGTAAGGCGGGGTGGGACACGCTTCTGCTTGAGCGGGACGAGCTGACATCCGGTTCAACGTGGCACGCAGCGGGCTTGTTGCCGTATTTTAACATGTCATATGCCACCACGCATATTCACGACTATTCCATTAAGTTTTACAAAACCCTCGAAGAAGAGACCGGCCTGAATGCGGGTTTCTCGGTGTGCGGTAACTTGCGGATGGCGCAATCCAAAGAGCGTATGGACGAGTATATGCTGTACGCCAGCACCGCAGAGACCTGCGGTGTGCCTTACGAATGGATGAGCCTCGATCAGATCAAAGAGCGTTTTCCGCTGGTGCGCACCGAGGACCTTGTTGGCGCGATTTATCACCCGACCGATGGTTATATTAACCCCGCGGACGTCACTATGGCGATGGCCAAAGGCGCGCGGCAACACGGCGTGACGATTGAACGAAAATGGCAGGTCGACAGCTATCATTGGAACGGCCACGAGTGGGAAGTAACCTGCACGCGTACGGCTGACAAAGGTGGCAATTTGATACCAACCGATGAGACAATGGTGATCCACGCCGAGCACGTTGTGACGGCCACTGGCAACCACGCGCAACGCACCGCAAAGCTGTTGGGTATCAAAATTCCGGCGATCCCGGTTGAGCACCAGTTTATTGTAACCGAGCCCGATCCGATGTTGGTTGAGTGGCGCAAAAACAACCCGGAGCATCCTGTTTTGCGCGACGCAGATGCCAAATGGTATGTGCGCGAAGAGCGTGGTGGTTGGATTTTGGGGCCATATGAGCGCAACGCGCCAGCACGTTTCGAGTTTGGCGTGCCTGATAGCTTCCGCGCCGATCTATTCCCGCTCGATCTTGAGCGGATCGAAGAAGAATACATGAGCTTCATCCACCGTATTCCGTCCAGCGAAGAAGTCGGCCTAAAGGATGATTTCAACGGCCCGATTTGCTATACTCCAGATGGCAACCCGCTGGTTGGTCCTGCTCCGGGGCTGCGTAACATGTGGCTGGCTGAAGGGTTCAGCTTTGGCATTACTGCTGCTGGTGGCACGGGTCATTACATGGCGCAGATGATGGTTGAGGGCGAGGCCGAGATCGACATGGCCTCACTTGATCCCAAACGCTACGGCAGCTGGATGACCACAGAGTATGCGGCGCGCAAGAATGAAGAAAGCTATGAGCACGTCTACATTCTGCACCACCCGGACGAAGAACGCGAAGTGGCTCGTCCGCTGCGCACCGCTCCGTGTTATGACCGTATGGCCGCGCGCGGTGCAAAGTTTGGTGTTGTGAACGGTTTTGAGCGTCCGAACTATTTTGGCCCCACACCCGACGAAGGTGGCTTTGACGATCACGCATCGCGCAGCTTCCGCCGTGGTGGTTGGTGGAAATACGCAGTTGAAGAAGCGAATGCCGTGCGCAAGGGCGTAGGCCTTTTGGATGCGTCGGCGTTTACCAAGCACGAAGTTAAAGGCCCCGGTGCGACTGCTTTCCTTGATTGGTTCACTTGTAACAAGCTGCCGCGCGTTGGTCGGATCAATCTGACCTATGCGCTGACAAGTCACGGTTCGACGCGGACTGAATACACCATTGTTCGTATGGCTGAGGATCACTACTACCTGGTCAGTGCGGGTGCTTGGACAGATTACGACAGCGACTATTTGCGCAAAGCTGCCGAGGATAAAATCCCTGAGGTTGGATACGTGGCGATCAATGATGTCACCACGAAATACGGTGTTTTCGCTTTGGCAGGCCCGAAGTCCCGTGATCTTTTGAAAGAAGTCATCAAAGACGCTGACCCTGAAACAGCACTGTGCAACAAGCGCTTCCCGTGGCTTAGCATGAAGCATATTGAGCTTGGCATGGTGCCGGTGATGGCAATCCGTGTGGCCTACACAGGTGAGCTGGGTTGGGAACTACACCACCCGATTGAAATGCAAAACCACTTGTTTGATCTGCTTGAGAAAGCTGGCGAAAAGCACGGCCTCAAGATGGTCGGTGGTCGCGCTCAAAACTGGCTTCGTCAGGAGAAATCTTACCGGGCCTTTGGCAACGAGCTTGGCCGCGATGCGACCCCGCTTGAGGCTGACTTGCCGCGTTTCATCGACCTTGAGAAAGATTTCTTTGGCAAAGACGCTTTGGTCAAAACCGGCGTGCGCAGCAAATGTGTCACCTTCCTTATCGATGGGCCGGATGACGCTGACCCGTGGGGCCGCGAGGCGCTTTATGCCGGTGATCTGCGTGTTGGGCGTTTGACCTCGGGCGGATATTCCGTTCACTTTGGCAAGTCGATCGGCATGGGCTACGTCAAGCCAGAGCACGCTGAGGTTGGTACTGTTCTGAAGGTCAAAATGTTCGATCAGCTTTGGGACGCGACCATCGTCGAAGATAGTCCCTATGATCCGAAAAATGCCACTATTCGGGTCGACGGTTAAGCCACTAGGCTGCGGCGGGCGCTGAAGAAACAGCGGCCGTCGCATATGCAACCGTAACAAGCGAGACAAGGGCGGCTGCCAACACATAAGGTGCTGCCTGTCACAGCGAAAGCGGCAGGATCATGATCGTTATTGCCCCACCAAGACGTGCCGCAATAATATCGGCGCTTGCGATTGTGCCATGGGCGGTTTTTGGGGTCAGGCGGAAAGCTAGATCTGTTGTGGGCGCGTTGCACAGTGCCATCGACGACCCAACAGCCACGCATGAAATCACCAGCAGGGCGTTGCTTTGGTTAAACCATAAAAGTGCCATCACCCCGTTTAGGACAACGGATGCGT
>JAHEEK010000028.1:0-19016 GCA_024640765.1 Thalassobium sp.
CAAACAGCAAAAAGCCGCCCCGTGCATGCACACGAGGCGGCCTTTGTAACATTTATAGTCGTCAAATTGAGCACATATCTGTGCAATGACTTCAGATGTTTCAGCTCCGTAAATCGGGCGGTGTCGCGTCTTGAGCAAGCTGTGGAAGGGTCTCTGCAAAACTTTGCACGGACGTCTGTTTTTCACCGAGCCGGCGGATTGAGACGGTTCCTTCCTCAACTTCGCGGGCGCCAACCGCCAAGATCACAGGCACTTTACCCAAGCTGTGTTCACGCACTTTGTAGTTGATTTTCTCGTTGCGAATGTCTGCTTCAGCGCGGATGCCGGCTGCGCGCAGTTCCTCAACTTTTTGCAACACATAGTCATTGGCGTCCGAGATAATCGCAGCCACAACAACCTGACGAGGGGCCAACCAGAACGGCAGTTTGCCAGCGTGCTCTTCGATCAAGATACCGATGAAGCGTTCAAAGCTGCCCAAAACAGCGCGGTGCAGCATAACGGGGCGGTGGCGTTCGTTGTCAGAACCTACAAAAGTTGCATCAAGTCGCTCGGGCAAGTTGGGGTCAACCTGCAGCGTGCCGCATTGCCAGTTACGGCCGATGGCGTCGGTCAATGTGAACTCAAGTTTCGGGCCATAAAACGCGCCTTCACCCTCCAGAAGTTCATAAGCGTAGCCTGCGTTTTGACATGCATCACCCAATGCGGCCTCAACGCGGTCCCAGCTTTCGTCCGATCCGATCCGCTTTTCTGGACGGGTAGAGAGTTTGATTGTCCAATCTGTAAACCCAAGGTCGGCGTAGATTTCAGCAAGAAAGTCGATGAACTTCTTGGTCTCTGCTGTGATGTCGTCCTCGGAACAGAAGATGTGCCCGTCATCTTGTGTGAAACCGCGCACGCGCATGATGCCGTGCAGTGCGCCCGAAGGCTCGTAGCGGTTACAGCTGCCAAACTCTGCCATGCGAAGTGGCAGGTCGCGGTATGATTTCAGGCCTTGGTTGAAGATCTGTACGTGACAGGGGCAGTTCATCGGCTTCAGTGCGTTCACCGCTTTTTCACGGGCGTGTTCTTCGTCGACTTCAACGATGAACATGTTCTCTTGGTACTTGTCCCAGTGGCCTGAGGCTTCCCATAGTTTGCGGTCAACGACTTGCGGTGTGTTCACCTCAACGTAGCCGCCACCACGCTGTTTGCGGCGCATATAGTCCTGCAGCAGTGTATACACCGTCCAGCCGTTGGGGTGCCAGAAAACCTGACCTGGCGCTTCCTCTTGCATGTGGAACAAGTCCATCTCGCGGCCCAGTTTACGGTGGTCGCGCTTTGCGGCTTCCTCAAGCATGTTGAGGTATTTGCGCAGGTCCTCTTTGTTCTGGAATGCCACGCCGTAGATACGTTGCAGCATTGCGCGGTCGCTGTCGCCGCGCCAGTAGGCGCCCGCCACAGACATCAATTTGAACGCATCTGCGGGCACTTGACCTGTGTGTTGCAAGTGCGGGCCGCGGCACAGGTCTTGCCAGTCGCCGTGCCAATACATCCGAAGCGGCTCATCGCCCGGGATAGCTTCGATCAATTCAACTTTGTAAGGCTCACCGCGATCTTCATAATATTTGATCGCAACGTCGCGCTCCCAGACTTCGGTGCGCACTGCGTCCCGCAAGTTGATGATCTCCTTCATCTTCTTTTCGATGGCACCCAGATCTTCGGGTGTGAAAGGTTCTTTGCGGTCAAAATCGTAATACCAACCATTGTCGATAACTGGCCCGATTGTGACTTTGACGTCTGGCCAAATCTCTTGAACTGCGCGCGCCATGATGTGCGCCAGATCGTGACGGATCAACTCAAGCGCGGGGTCGGCGTCTTTCATGGTGTTGATGGCGATCGCGGCGTCGGTATTTATGGGCCATTGTAGGTCCCAATGTTGGTCGTCCACAGTTGCGGAAATAGCCTTTTTACCAAGGCTTGTGGCGATGGATGTCGCTACTTCGGCGGGTGTGACGCCTGCGTCGAAGCTGCGCTGTGATCCATCGGGGAGGGTGAGGGTAATTTGGGCGCTCATCGGCGTGCCCTTTCGTCAGTTTCGCGCCTACAAAAGCGCGCGGTTGCGGGTGGGGTTCGGCGCCGTTGTGCCGTTTGTTGCCAAAATCGTCAAGCGCGGGTTTCGGCTATGCCGTGAGGCTGTGCGCTGCGCCGCGCCAAGACTACAGCTGGCGCAGCGCAGAAACGTATTGGCGGCTAGTCTTGCGCCATCTTGTCTTGGGTTTTCATGTCAAAATCTGAGGCATCGTGGCGCTCATGCAATTGGTTTTCTGGCTCTCCCCACGCACGGTTTACCTTGTTGCCGCGCACATAGGCAGGGCGCGCCATGATGTTTTCTGCCCAGCGGGTCACATTGGTATAGCTTGCTGCATCCAGAAACTCCTGTGCGCCGGGATAAACCAAGTCTTTGACCACCGCGCCGTACCACGGAACCGTTGCAATATCCGCAATCGTGTACTCATCGCCTGCCAAATATTCACGGTCTTCAAGGTTGCGTTCAAGCACGTCGAGTTGGCGCTTAGCTTCCATCGTGAAGCGATTGATAGCGTATTCGAATTTTTCAGGTGCGTAGGCGAAAAAGTGGCCAAAGCCGCCGCCCAAATAGGGTGCGGAACCTTGCAGCCAAAAAAGCCAGTTCAGCGTCTCGGTCCGTGCCTCAATATCTTTTGGGAGGAACGCATCAAATTTCTCTGCCAGATACAAAAGGATCGCACCGGACTCGAACACGCGCACGCCGGTGTCTTTGTCAAAAAGCGCAGGGATTTTTGAGTTGGGATTTACGTCTACAAAGCCGGTAGAGAATTGATGGCCTTCTTGGATGTTAATCAACCACGCGTCGTACTCAGCGCCAGTGTGACCTGCGGCCAACAGCTCTTCGAGCATTACTGTGACTTTGACGCCGTTCGGTGTTGCAAGTGAGTGAAGTTGCAGCGGGTGTACGCCACTTGGCAAATCTGCGTCATGGGTGGGGCCCGCGATGGGGCGGTTGATTGAGGCAAACTTGCCTCCGGATGCGCTGTCCCATGTCCAGACTTTTGGGGGCGTGTAACTCATATGCGACCTCTTGGAATTGTGACCAGCCATTTGGCCGGTGATGATCTTTGTCCAAGACCTAACCCGTTGTGAGCGGACTGCAATGGGGCAGGCGCAGCGTTTGGATAAACTTAGGCTTGCCTACGTCACGTCGCGAATTGTGATGTGCCGTGGGTCAGAAAGGCATTCAGGTTAGTGATATACCGCGCCCATGCTTTGGGCATCGCGGTGTCTGATGCTCCCAACTTATCATGGGCGATCGTAAGCCGTGTGTGACCTCCCGCGTCTTCAAGCGTAAACACCACCAGCGATGTGTGCGTTTCGCCGCCCCAAAGCGGGCGAAAGGACTGCTCAAGCCGGCGCTCAGGATCAACGTGTAGGTCAATCGTTTCAAGCAATGTTGCCCCGTTACTTGCGTGGTGGGTCAGTCGTGCACGGTCGCGCAGAACTTGACCTGTGATGAAGTGATAATGCGGAATTTCATCTGGATTTGTCAGCGCTTGCCAGACCCGCTTCGGCGCTGCCTTAATCGTGCAAGACATCTCAAAATCGGGCGTGTAATCGGGCAGGGCGGCTTCGGCTAGATGTGGTTTAAGGGTCATAACATTACGAACGGATGGATGAATGCGCATCGGGTCAAGCCACGTATCAAGCGCATCAAGAAGCGCCAATGGGGTTAGGGTGTGATACTTGAACCGCCCTTTCTTTTGGGTCTGGATCAGGCCTGCAGCAGTCAAGACTTTAAGGTGTTTCATCACGCCGAAACGGGTCATATCAAGGCGTTCTTCAAGAGCAGTAAGCGTTTGACCGTCTTGATCAAGAAGTGCGTGCAGCAGTGCGCGGCGTGATGGGTCAGCGATGGCTTTGAATATGTTGTCCATTTGTAGTGGATAGGCTTAGGAAATACAGGTGACAATATAGTCACAAGATAATCCAGGCACGCTTTTGGTTTAGTCGCATTATGCGCCTGCTTGCGGTTGAACTTACGCAGGAAAGTCTTAGCCTACGCGTATGAAAATTAGTTGGGGCGCTGTGCGATGAATAAGATTTTAAGCCGTAACATGTGGAAGGGTGCAGTCGCATTCGGTCTGTGCCTTTGCCTGACAGCTTGTGGCGAAACCTCGGGCAGTGTTGCAGGGACATCCCCAAGTACACTGGCGAGTATCTCTAAAAAGGCCGTACGTGCGCTTCCCGAAGGTGCTGGCGCGTCATCGCTCTATAAATCGCCTAACGGGTGCTATTCGGTCAGCCGTCGTGGAAGTGATGGCGCTTATCTTGAGCCGTTGATTGACCCGCTGTCCGGAGTTTTGGTCTGTGACTAAGCCGTCTGTTTGGCAGGCCCCCACGGGCCGCAAAATTGCCTACCACCTGACCGAAGGCAAAGGGCCTTTGGTCGTGTTTTTGGGCGGCTTTATGTCTGATATGTCCGGCAGCAAAGCAGTTTATTTGCAAGAATGGGCCGCACGCTCAGGCCGCGCGTTCTTACGATTTGACTACTCAGGGCACGGTGTATCTGAGGGCGAGTTCGTTGATGGGGCAATCGGTGATTGGTACGCTGACGCCGAGGGTTTGATTGCTCATGTCAGTTCGGGCCCTGTTGTCCTTGTTGGTTCATCAATGGGCGGTTGGATTTCGTTTTTAATTGCGTGCGCAGGTTTGGTGGATGTAGCGGGTATGGTCACCATCGCGGCGGCCCCCGATTTTACCGAGGACGGCTTTTTCGCAAGCTTTGACGCGCCAACCCGTGAGATCCTTGATCGCGAAGGTGTCGTGTATGTCCCGTCGGATTATGGCGTGCCATACCCGATTACCAAACGCCTGATCGAAGATGGCCGCAACCATCTGGTGATGCGTCGGCCTCTGGAATTGCCATTCGCATTGCGCATGGTTCAGGGCTCTGATGATGCATCAGTCACGCGGGAAACTGCACTTGGTTTGCTGGACCATGTCAGCTGCGAAAATGTTCGGCTAATGCTGGTCCGTGGCAAAAACCATTCGTTCAGTGATGACGACTGTCTCAAAATTATTGAGCAACAAATCGAAGACGTATTGGGCCTTGCCCGCGTGTGATTCTGTAACTTCAAGACCGCATTGATTGAATGAGCGCTTTACGTGCCCTTTAAATGCTTGGCTGCACACAACTTTGCATACCTTTGCAAAAACTGCTTGAGCCACAGACGGAACGCTCTATTGTCACGCGAAAGGTGACATGTCGCCAACCAAATTGGGGGACCTAAAATGGCTGAATATCTTAAGCGCGGCAAATCAGCAGACGACGTAGCGGCTGATGATAAACAGACCCGTGACATCGTTGAGGGCATTTTATCTGATGTCGAAGCACGCGGTGATGCGGCGGTGCGCGATTTGTCCGTCAAGTTTGACAACTATTCACCGGAGCGTTTTGCCCTGAGCCAATCAGAAATCGAAGCAGCCATGTCAAAACTGACCAGCCGCGAGATTGACGATATCAAGTTTGCTCAAGCGCAAATTCGTAACTTTGCCGAAATTCAGCGCGCCTCAATGACGGATGTTGAGGTCGAGACGATGCCGGGTGTTGTGCTGGGTCACAAAAACATTCCGGTGCAATCCGCAGGTTGCTATGTGCCTGGCGGCAAGTTCCCCATGATCGCGTCTGCGCATATGTCTGTTCTGACGGCTAAAGTGGCTGGCGTGCCGCGCGTGGTGGCTTCAAGCCCGCCCGTGAATGGTGAGCCGCATCCAGCTGTTGTGACTGCGATGCATTTGGCAGGCGCTGATGAAATCATGATTTTGGGTGGTATTCAGGCCGTCGCCGCTATGGCCATCGGTACCGAAAGCGTGAAGCCTTGCGACATGATCGTAGGCCCGGGTAACAAATTTGTGGCGGAAGCCAAGCGTCAGGTATTTGGTAAAGTTGGCATTGATCTGTTTGCCGGCCCAACTGAAACCTGCGTGATTGCCGATGATACTGTAGACGCGGAAATTGTGGCCACGGATATTTTGGGTCAGGCCGAACATGGCTACAACAGCCCTGCAGTTTTGATCACAAACAGCCGTAAACTTGCTGAAGAAACACTGGTTGAGATTGAACGTTTGCTCGAGATTTTGCCAACACGCGACACGGCACGCGTGAGTTGGGAAGAGTACGGCGAGGTCATTTTGTGCGACAGCTATGATGAGATGTTGAAAGTCTCTGAAGAGATTTGTTCCGAGCACATCCAAGTCATGACAGACCGTGATGAATGGTTCCTTGAAAACATGACCCGCTACGGCGCGCTGTTCCTCGGACCTCGCACAAACGTTGCAAATGGTGATAAAGTTATTGGTACGAACCATACGCTGCCGACCAAGAAGGCGGGTCGCTATACTGGTGGTCTTTGGGTTGGTAAGTTCCTGAAAACACACAGCTACCAGCGTGTGCTGACGGATGAAGCTGCGACCCTTGTGGGCGAATATGGCAGCCGCCTGTGCATGATGGAAGGCTTTGTTGGTCACGCCGAACAGTGCAACGTACGCGTGCGCCGCTACGGTGGTGTCAACGTCCCTTATGGTGGCGCAGCACCTTACCGCGACGCGGCTGAGTAAGCGGAGGCCGCTTAAGGTAATCGAAAAAAGGGCCGTGCCGTTTGGTGCGCCCTTTTTGTATCGGGCCAATTTTAAGCAGCAACGACCATTCGTCGCGCACCAGCTTAGTCGTTGTCAGTCAAGCCCGCGCCTGCACCCGCCAGCCGTGACGCATCGCTTGCGGGGACATATGTTTTGACGGCCAGCGTGTTGAGGTGCGCGTTGAGCCCGTCAGACATCACAATACGTCCGATCGTAGGACGCACTGTTGCTGTCTGAAAATAGCTCAGCGCCAGTCCCGTAAAGACGCCACATCCATCCGATGTGGGGTCAAGTAGGTCGTCTATCACAGCGGGCAGCGTTGTGATTGGGCCAACAGGATCTTTCAATGCGTCGATCAAGTCGCCTTCGCTTCGTGACGCGTAAAGATGCAGGGCCGCTGCTGTGCCAAAGTCACGAGCTTGAGCGACGCCAAACCCTGCACCGCGGGCGGCTTTTTGAAGCAACATGCTTGCTTCATTTGCTGATTTTGATGAACTGCTCATGATCCAAATGTTGGCAGCCACCAGTCATCAGCAGCACTAAGTTCATCCGCAAGCGGCGCGCCTTGGCATAGTGTTACGCGGGTCCAGCGGTCAGATTTTGGATCAAATTTGGAGGCCCCAAAAAATGACAATTTACACCGCAACATATCAATTGGCAGGCATGTGTCGGCAATAAGGTTATCGCGGATTTCAGAATAAGGATGCTTGTCCAGACATTGCACCCGTTCGGCAGCAAAGCGGTGTTCAGGATGTGTCGCCAAAAACGCAGTCAATGAGCCGGACGCAGGAAGGTCTTTGGCCAAAGCCGCAACCCGGCGCGCAATATCAAGAGGGCTTTCAAGGTCAGTGCCATCTTCTTCGTGGCGGTTGCCAAGACGGGGTTCTAATTTCTCTTCTGAGACGTACCAAAATTGTGCGCATTCGTCCCGTGCGTTGTAGTCGCGCGCAGTTGCCCAAGCCCAGTCCCGATTGATCAGGGCATATAGCTCCGAGGTGTCGCATGGTGTTAGGCGGGGCGGGCCCAACGGGTCGGCCATGCACTCTTCCAGCCCGTCGACCAATTCACTAAACGGTTCGATGATCATAGCGCAGAGCAATTCTTGTGCGTCCTCTGATAGATTTTCGGCTTGCTGCAAAAGCGCCTCTATCGGGAAGGTTTTTTGGGCCGCTTCATGCCATGATTCGCCGTTGAGGTAGTCAACAATCGTTGCCCATTCTGCTTGTAGGGTCGATATCCGCGTTGCGGCAATGGCATCGGGGACAATCCATTCCGAAAGATGTTTTGCGGCGCGCTTGGCAAGGTTTTGCAACGTTAAAGCTGTATCGCCAGGCAGCTCTTCCAGTGCTCTGATACGGGCCAATGCTGTCTCGCGGACCATGATCCAATTGTTCAGCAAAACAGGATGTGTGACCAAAAACGGGGCCATACCAAGCCCTGTGGAATTGCCGATCCCAAGGTGACGTTTAAGATGCGGATCAAGGGGGGCTTGCCCCACGTGTTCGACCAACAGATGCGTGAAATGCCGGATCAGCCAAACAGTGAGCATTTCTGCTTGGAACGGGCCTGAAAGCCCATCGCGTTCTGCTATGTCAGCGCGGTCCGCGATCCCAAATTTACCGTTTCCGTATACGGCCGTTGTGCGCATCAAATAGCCTGTCTCGCGAACCATTTTCTCATCTGGCTGCAGACCTGCCTGAAGGCGTTCAACCACGTGCGACCAAAGCCGCACAGATTTATTCGCACGGCTTAAGACCAAATCAGAAGCGGTGAAGCGTGAGGCTTCCTGATGGGGTGCTGTGGCTACGATGCGGTCGATTTCGGGTTGGGATGGGATGCCGTCATAAAGGACAAATGCGCTGTCCCACGCCGTTGCAATCACGCGGTCGGTGCGTGCACCCGGGTCAATTTCAGTGCTGACAGCAACAAGGGAGTAGACGTGCCCGCCAAGCGGCACGCTAATGACTGCGTAGCCGTATCCATCCGTGCTCATCTCCCAGGCGGGGCAGGTCACAGTTGCATTTTCGATTGAGAGCCTGCGCAACAGCGTGCGCAAAAAAGATAATCTAGTGGGGAATGATGCACCCAAACGGCGCAGGCGCATCACGTCCGATGCGGGGCGCAGCTTAGCCTGTGGTGGGGGCGCCAAATCCTTCATGCAGACCCAAACGCGTCAGCATAAAAACGATGCCAATTCGCGCCCATAATGCCGTCCACTTCGCTGGTTGTCATACCCGTCGCGAGCAATCCTTGGCGAATGTTGCCGAAGTCTCTGTTGTCTTTGAACCATGTGGGCATTGGAGGAAAACCTGCATCGGTGGCACTCCCCTCGCCATAGTCAATGACCTTAGACCATCGTCCCACACGCATCCATTCGACAACACTGTCGGGTTGATCTTGGCAAAGGTCCGTTCCGATGCCCAAATGCTCGGCACCATATTTTGAGGCAGCTTCTGCAATCATTTTGCAGAAACTTTCCAGCGTGCATGCAGGGCCACCGCTGAGGTGGTGGGGATAAATCGAAAAGCCCAACATGCCGCCAGCAGAAGTAAGCGCGCTAAGAACTTCGTGGGACTTGTTGCGCTTTGCCGCATGCCACCAAGCGGGGTTTGCGTGGGTAATCGCAATGGGGCGGGTCGAGTGATCAATCGCCTCAAGAGTCGATCGATCAGCGCTGTGCGACATGTCGACAACCAAACCAACGCGATTCATTTCGGCAATGGCCTGTTTGCCAAAGCGGGTCAGGCCCGTGTCCTCGTCTTCATAGCAACCGGTCGCAAGCAGGGACTGATTGTTATAGGTCAGCTGCATGAACCGCACGCCAAGTTGTTGGCAAATCTCAATCAAGCCAATGTCATCTTCGATCGGCGACGGGTTTTGAAACCCAAAGAAAATCGCTGTGCGGCCCGTCTCCATTGCGCGTGTCACATCTTGGGCGGTGGTGCCGCGCATGATAAGATCGCCACATGTCTCAAACCAACGGTTCCATGCTTCAAGTTGCAGAACCATTTCACGAAAAGACTCGTGATAAACAATAGTGACATGAACAGCATCAACGCCGCCTTCACGCATCTGTTCAAAGATGCTGCGGGACCAGTTGCAATATTGCAGGTTATCAATCAGGGGCGTTTTCATAGCTGCGAAAAAAACGTATAACTTGCGTTCTGTCCAGTCTATTTACGACAGTTCGTGAGTTTGAATTGCCGTCATCCTGTTTGATCGATTTTGGGCCCACAAGCCTCTTGCCATTTGTGCCGCCCAGTCATTTGATACTCGGGTAACTTTGGGAGACGATTACATGAAAACGACTACCGCTCTTTTTGCTGCCACTCTTTTGGCGTCTACCTCGCTGGCCTCAGCCGAAAGCCTGCGTTGGGCGCGTGCTGGTGACAGCTTGACGCTTGACCCCCATGCGCAAAACGAAGGTCCAACACACACGTTGGCGCACCAAATCTATGAACCACTGATCATTCGTGACACAGCTGGTGCGTTCCAAGCTGCCCTCGCAACCGAGTGGGCGCCCAAAGAAGGCGACGCAAATGTTTGGGTCTTCAAGCTGCGTGAAGGCGTGACTTTCTCTGATGGCTCTGCCTTTACATCTGAAGATGTTGTGTTCAGCTTCGAGCGTGCAAAATCCGAAAAGTCAGCCATGAAAGAGCTGCTGACATCTATTGTTGAAGTGCGCGCCGTAGACGACATGACCGTAGAATTCGTCACCGATGGTCCAAACCCGATCCTGCCCAACAACTTCACCAACCTGTTCATAATGGACAAAGGCTGGACTGAAGCGAACGGTGTTGTGAACGTGCAAGACATCGCCAACGGCGAGACAACATTTGCGGCAACAAACGCAATGGGCACAGGTCCATACACTCTTGAAAGCCGCGAGCCTGACGTCAAAACCGTCCTGAAAAAGCGCGATGGCTATTGGGGCGCAGATGAGTTCCCCCTGGAAGTGACCGAGATTGTCTACACACCAATCCAAAACGCCGCGACACGCGTTGCAGCACTTTTGTCAGGTGAGGTCGACTTTATCCAAGACGTGCCGGTACAGGATTTGGGCCGCGTTGATTCATCAGATGGCCTGAGCGTGAAAACAGCGCCGCAAAACCGCGTGATTTTCTTTGGTATGGATCAGGGCAAAGCGGATCTGGAGAACGACAACGTAGAGGGTGCAAACCCACTGGCTGATGTCCGCGTCCGTCGTGCGATGTCTATGGCGATCAACCGCGATGCGATCAAACAGGTCGTTATGCGTGGCCAGTCACAGCCGGCAGGCATGATTGCACCGCCATTTGTTAACGGTTGGACTGCTGAAATGGACGGCGCATCTGCGACGGACGTTGAAGGTGCAAAAGCGTTGATGGCAGAAGCTGGTTATGCAGATGGTTTCTCCATCCAACTTGATTGCCCGAATGACCGCTATGTGAACGACGAAGGCATTTGTCAGGCGTCCGTTGGTATGCTGGCGCAAATCGGCATTACAGTTAACCTTGATGCGAAACCCAAAGCACAACACTTCCCACTGATCCAAAACGGCGAGACAGAGTTTTACATGTTGGGTTGGGGCGTTCCGACATACGATTCCGAATATGTGTTCAACTTCCTGACACACTCACGTTCTGGCGATCGTGGTTCTTGGAACAACACAGGGTTCTCTGATGCGGCGATTGATGCAAAAGTTGTATCCCTTGCCTCTGAAACTGACCTTGCCAAGCGGAACCAAACCATTGCAGATATTTGGGCCGTGGTTCAGGACAACCAGCAGTATATCCCGATTCACCACCAAGTGTTGAACTGGGGTATGAGCGATGCAGTTGGCACAGAAGTGTCTCCTGAGGATGATCCTAAGTTCAAGTTCTTCACTATGAACTAAAAACGGACGTGGCTGAAACACCATCAGCCGCGTTTGTTTCTGGCATCAGAAATGACAAACGGCGGCCCTTATTTGGCCGCCGTTTTTTCGTGTCCAATGCCGCTGAAGTCAGCGGCGCATTTACATGGTGTCTTTTTCAGTGACCTGCTGCACCGCACCGGCGAAAAGCAGATATAGCGTCGTCAGGATCAAGCCCCAGTAAACGAGGGGCTGAAAATCAAACTGTACCCAAGCGGCCCATCCTGCAAAGAACGTCCACGCCAATGCCGTAGGCAGCGTGAGTGTCCGCCAACGTTGTGTGCGTACAGGGTGGACGAATTTTACAGGGGCAAACATGGCGACTGCCAGCACAATGACTGCGGCCAAGATGATCCAGTGCCCCGGTTGCAGCGCGAAGAATACAAGCACTGCCATGTTCCAGCAGCCTGGAAACCCCGAGAATGAATTGTCTTTTGTTTTCATGCGCGTATCGCAGAAATAAAGCGCCGATGTGAAGGTAATTACGATGATTGTGGCCCAGCCGGTCCACCCTTCGAGCAAACCTGATGTGAACAGCGCAAATGCCGGAATGAACACATACGTCAGGTAATCAATGATCAAATCTAGCAGCACCCCGTCAAACAAGGGAGCGTTTGTTTTCACGTCATATCTACGGGCGAGTGGGCCGTCGATGCCATCTACAAAAAAGGCGACAACCAGCCATAGAAACATCATGGGCCAATCGCCCTTAACGGCCTCAAGCATAGCGAGCATTGCGAAAACAGCGCCAGTGGCGGTGAACAGGTGAACAGCGAGAGCTTTATTTTTAATAGACATTTGGTGGTGCTAATCGTTTTTTGCTAAATTGCAAAGCTTTCTTAACGCCTTCTCACCGTCGCGGGTGCGCGCGCTCGTAAACGTCCATCAAATGCGCAGTATCGACTGCGGTGTAGGCTTGAGTTGTTGAAAGGGATGCGTGCCCAAGCAGTTCTTGAATGGCGCGCAAATCTCCTCCAGCCCCGAGCAAGTGCGTCGCAAACGAATGTCGCATGGCGTGCGGGGTTGCGGTGGCAGGAAGGCCAAGTTGAAGCCTTGAACGTTCCATTACTTTTTGAATGAGCCGTGGATTAAGCGCACCCCCGCGCGCGCCGCGAAACAGCGCCATGTCAGGTTCAGATGGGTGTGGGCAGAGTTTGATGTACGCATCAACGGCCTCACGCGCCGTGCTTATCACAGGGACAATGCGTTCTTTGCCGCCCTTACCTTTGATGCGCAAAACATCTGCAAGCGGTGCGTCGCGTCCCTTGAGGCCAAGAGCCTCTGAAATACGCAGACCACAGCCATAAAGCAGCGTTACAACCGCCACATCCCGCGCCCCGATCCAAGTCTCGGTTGCCTGAACCTCAAGATTATCCAGAACTTTGACAGCCGCATCTTTGGTCAACGGGCGGGGTAATTTGTTTTGAAATTTGGGCGCGCGGGTCGACAGAACGGCGGTAGGTTCAAACCCTTCGCGCTCGGCCAGCCACGCATAAAAAGACCTCACGGCAGATAACGACCGGGCCAGCGACCGCGCACCAACGCCGCGCCCGCGTTCAAACGCCATCCACGCGCGCATGTCCTGCACGGTAATCGCCTTCAGCGCGTTTAAGCCTTGTGGTGCTGTTGTGTGCTGGGTGATGAAAGCCAGAAAGCCAAGGATGTCCGCTTGGTAGGCTTCGGTTGTGTTCTTGGCAGCACCTCGCAGCGCTGTCATTTGGCTTAGAAACGTCGCAAGTGCCTCCGTGGCCGCCGGACTGATCTGAACGCCAAGGTGTGGTTTTTCTTGGGTCACGCGAGCCAGCGGCGCAGAGCGCGCTCAAAAACACCACCAAAAAACGTAAGCAAATCCGTGCCTTGCTGTGGTTTGAACATGTGCGGATCTTCCGCGCCCATCACCAGTATTCCTCCAAGGCGCCCTTTTCCAAGGTCCAGCTTTATGCAGGCCTCAGAACGGATCCACTCGTGTTTATCGCCGTAAACGGCCGCACTTTTTGGGCTGACTTGGCGTAGGGTAACAGTACGGCTTTCACCACCTTTGCCGGCCGTCACATAGTCTTCGATAAAGCCCGCTTCATGCACGCTTAGGACATCTGCGAGTGTTTGCGCGGCTACTGTGCTGTCAGATTGGCTGCTTTCAAGAACAAGGCGGACGCAATCTACGCGCAGAATTTCAGCAACTTCACCGCCAAGGTTGTGCAAAAACGTCTCAAATTCTGTGGGGTCCAGCATCCGCAAAATTGCGCGCTGTACTTGGTTGGTCCCCGCAAGGTTTTCATAAGCTGCGGCAATAACGCTGCGGTGGGTGTCTTCAAGACGGTCAAGCCGCGCCTCAAGGCGCTCCATTGCAGCACCGCGCAGATCAACCACATTGGTACCTTGCCCACGATCGTTTGCGGCGACCAGCGCCATCATCACGTCATGATCCTCCAAAACCAGTTCGGGAGTTTCTATAATGGTTTGGCGCAGCGCCTCTTGGGCATCTGTCAGTTTATTTGTGTCAGTCATGGAACCTGCTCGTGCCGAATGCTGTCGTTGTTTTTTGCTCTTGTAGCATGGTTACGCAGAGCCGTGCAGGGGTTTTGTGCGCATATGGCTTTGACGCAACAAAAAGGCCGCACCAGCGGAATGCGATGCGGCCTAGTTATGTGTCTTCGTAAGCCCTAACAGGGCGAAATCTTAGACGATCTTGATGCCCGCGGCTTCGGCGTCTTTCATGAATGTCGCCAGACCAGCAGCAGTCAGCGGATGACCTGCCAGCTTTTCGATCACCTCGGGCGGAGCCGTTATGACGTCTGCACCGATCCGTGCGCAGTCTGCCACGTGGTTCACTGTACGGATTGAAGCGGCTAGAATTTCAGTCTCGTAGCCGTAGTTGTCGTAAACAGTGCGAATATCTTCGATCAGCTCAAGACCGTCGATGTTGATGTCATCAAGGCGGCCAATGAATGGGCTGATGAACGTCGCGCCGGCTTTGGCAGCCAACAATGCTTGGTTGACCGAGAAGCAGAGCGTGACGTTGACCATTTTGCCTTCGTCCGACAGCACTTTACACGCCTTAAGTCCGTCCCATGTCAGGGGCAGCTTTACAACGATGTTTTCAGCAATCTTGGCCAGCTCGCGGCCCTCTTTGATCATGTCATCTACGGTCAGCGCCACAACTTCTGCAGACACAGGGCCGCTAACGATGTCGCAAATCTCTTTGGTCACCTCAAGGATGTCGCGGCCTGACTTTTTGATCAGCGATGGGTTGGTTGTTACACCGTCTACCATTCCGGTTTCGTTCAGTTTCGCGATTGCATCGATATCTGCGGTATCTACAAAAAACTTCATTGTGGCATCCTCTGGCTTGGCCTTTGTCGCGTCAGCGTTTACCCCAGTAGGGGCACGTTTGAAAGGGCGCAACGTGGGAGAGCAAAGGTATTTTCAACAAGGCGAGATCGTGGGCGTTTTGCCTGCTGGTGCGCTCGACCGCTTTTTGGATTACAAAGCACCGGAGGGCGGCTGTAGGCTTGGTGCGTTTGTTGAGGTGCCGCTTGGGCCGCGCAAGATTGTTGGCGTTGTGTGGAAAGAAGGTGCGGGGACTTGGGATCCTGCCAAAGTGCGCACGATCAAGCGGGTGCTTGAGGCTACGCCCATGCAGCCCAATATGCGTTCTTTTCTGACCCGTGCAGCGGAATATACTCTGACGCCCATGTCTGCGATGCTGCGCCTTGCAACCCGTGCACCGGGTTTGGGCGACACGCCCGCGATGCGAAAAATCTACCGCCTTGGCACAAATGTACCAGACCGTCTTACCCCAACCCGTGAACGGGTTTTGCAGGTGCTCAAGGACTATCCGTCTTTGTCTTTTTCTTTGAAAGAAGTGGCTGACATGGCGGGGGTTACACCGTCTGTGGTTAAAGGCTTGGCTAAGATGGGGGCTGTGGTCGAAGCAGACGCGCCCCGTGACACGGCCTATCCCAAGCTTGATCCGAGCTATGCAGGCAAAACGCTTTCACCGGATCAAGACGTAGGCGCGCGCCAATTGCGCAGCGCAGTTGCGACAGGCAGGTATGGGACCACGCTTTTGAAGGGCGTCACGGGTTCCGGCAAAACTGAGGTGTATCTTGAGGCTGTGGCAGAGTGTTTGGCGCAGGGCCGCCAAGCTTTGGTACTGTTGCCCGAGATTGCGCTGACGTCCGAATTTCTAACCCGCGTTGAGGCCCGCTTTGGTGCGCGCCCCGCCGAGTGGCACTCAGGAGTGACCATGGCTGAACGCCGTCGTGCGTGGAAAATGGTGGGCGAGGGTGGTGCGCAATTGGTCGTTGGCGCGCGATCTGCGTTGTTTTTGCCGTTTCAAAATCTTGGGTTGATCGTCGTCGATGAGGAACATGATACCTCGTATAAACAAGAAGATGGGGTGCTGTATAATGCCCGCGACATGGCGGTGCTTCGCGCGTCAATTAGCGCGGCACATGTGGTTTTGGCCACTGCGACCCCAAGTTTAGAAAGCTGGGTAAACGCGGAGCAGGGCAAATATGCCAAGCTAGAGCTCAAAAGCCGCTTTGGCCCCGCTGTGATGCCCCAAATGCGCGCCGTTGATATGCGTGACCAAGACCTGCCGTCTGATCGCTGGATTAGCCCCGCTTTGGCAGATGCGGTGCGCAGCAGGATCGAAAAGTCAGAGCAGTCATTGCTGTTTATCAACCGTCGCGGCTATGCGCCGATCACGTTGTGCCGCGCCTGTGGGCATCAAATCGGGTGTGATGATTGTGACGCGCGCATGGTTGAGCACCGCTTTCTGAAACGCCTTGTTTGCCATCAATGTGGCGAGACAAAACCCATGCCGGCGGTATGCCCGTCTTGTGAGGCTGAGGATAAACTGGCCCCCGTGGGCCCCGGTGTGGAACGTCTGACTGAAGAAGCCGAAGCGCTTTTTGAGGGCGCGCGTGTTGTTACGTTGTCGTCAGATCATTTTGGGTCGGCGCGCGCCATGAAAGAGCAAATTGAAAGCATCGCAGCGGGTGATGCGGATGTGATTATCGGGACGCAACTGGTGGCCAAGGGGCACAATTTTCCTAAGCTAACGTTGGTGGGGGTGATTGATGCGGACCTCGGCTTGCAGGGAAGTGATCTGCGCGCGGCTGAACGCACGTTTCAGTTAATGCGCCAAGTTGCAGGGCGGGCAGGGCGCGCAGAAGTTGCTGGGACCGCTTTGCTGCAAACTTATCAGCCGGATCATCCGGTTATTCGCAGTATTTTGTCGGGGGGCGAAGACGGTTTCTGGGCCGCTGAGGCCGCAGAGCGCGAAGCCGCAGGTGTGCCCCCTTACGGGCGCATGGCGGGGATCATTCTGTCGTCTGAAAACGTGCAAGAGGTCTTTGATCTTGGTGCAGCTATGGCCCACAACGATGGCCCGCTGCGCCAAGTTGGAGCAACTGTTTACGGGCCTGCACCTGCGCCAATCGCACGGATTAGGGGGCGGCACCGAGTACGGATGCTGGTTAAGGCCGATAAAACTGTGCCCTTACAGGCGGCGCTGTCGCGGTGGACTGCGCAGTTCAAAATACCAAATTCAGTTCGCTTGGCGATTGATATTGATCCGCAAAGTTTTTTCTAATCTCGCAGGCACCCGTCTGGGCATCCCGGTGAGCGTAAGTTGTTGTCAATTTGATGTGCGGGTTCTAGGTCTTTGCCTATGAAAATGATTATAGACACAGACCCCGGCGTAGATGATGCACTGGCGATTGCGCTGGCTTGCGTGATGGATGAAATCGAGCTGATTGGCCTGACGACGGTATTTGGCAACACCTATGTCGAACAGTCTGCCCGGAATGCGCGCTATATGCTGGACATGCTGACACATAAGGCACCTGTAGCTAAGGGGGCGGCGTTTGCATTGGCCCGCGACAGCCATGACCCGTCTGATTATGTGCATGGGCCCGAAGGGTTTGGGGCACTCACGGACATTCCTCAGATTGGTCTTGATGATCCGCGCAGTGCGGCACAGTTTTTGGTGGATGCAGCGGCTGAACATAAAGGTGAGCTGGTCATTTGCCCCATTGGCCCGCTGACCAATATTGCCCTCGCGCTTGAGCTTGATCCCAATTTTGCAGCTAACGTAAAGGACGTCATATTGATGGGCGGCGCTTATCAGCATGCGGGCAACATTACGCCCCATGCGGAGGCGAATATCTATAATGATGCCGCTGCCGCAGATGCGGTGTTCGCAAGCGATCTGAACGTGACGATGGTGGGACTTGATGCCACGATGCAAACTCTTTTGACGTGGGATGACTTTGTTCAGATGGGCGAAGATGCCCCGCGCGTTGGTGGATTTATCCGTGATATTTCAGATTTCTACCTGCGGTTTTATCGCTCGATTGGCATCGAAGGCGGTTGTGCGATGCATGACAGTATGGCGGTTCTTGTTGCTGCCTTCCCCGAGCGTTTCACTTTTGAAGACAGTGGCTTACAGGTCATTCTTGAAGGGGATGAGTTGGGTCGCACCTGTGCCGATCCAAGCCGCAAGAAAACCCGCATTGCCATGGGCGTTGATACCTCGTGGGCGGTGCCTTACGTCAAAAGTGAAATTGCGCGCCTGTCGTAACGCTTGATTTATCCCGCTGCTGTGCCAGCTTCTAGGACATGCGAGTACTCATTTCATCCACCCTGATCGCCGCCGTGGTTTTATGTACGGCGCCCGTGATGGCACAAACTGCGCCATCAGATGTCTGTCCTGAAGTGCCCGACACTTTACGCGAACGCGGCGCACTTCACGCAGGGCTTTTGGAGGCGCCAAATGCAGCGGTCGCGCAAGTGCTTCAAGCACAGCTTTGGGAAGAGTGGTTTAAAGCCCCTGATGCGCGGGCCAAAGACCTTCTGACCCAAGGGCTGGCCCAGCGTGAAAGCTTTGCGTGGGCAGAGGCCGAGGCGACGTTTACGCAACTGATTGAGTATTGTCCTGAATACTCTGAAGGCTGGAATCAGCGCGCGTTTATCCGCTATCTGCGTGAAGACTATGCCAATGCACTTCCTGATTTGGACATGGCGCTGAGCATCACGCCAGACCATATTGGTGCGCTGTCAGGCAAGGGACTGACGTTACTCCGCATGGGGCGCGCGCGATTGGCGCAGGACACAATCCGCATCGCTGTCAGCCTCAACCCGTGGTTATCAGAACGTGCCCTGTTGGTCGAAGATCCCGCGACTGATCTATAGGCGCGAGGGTCTGACTGATAGCTGCCGGCTGCTTCGCTGTTAGGTTCGATGCATTCTGCGCAGATTATGCCTTTACCTTTGTTTTGCGGTCAGTATGTAGGGATCACCTCTCGCCCTGACGCGACGCGTGCCTGCGTGGTGGAATGGTAGACACAGGGGACTTAAAATCCCTAGGCAGGAATGCCGTGCCGGTTCGAGTCCGGCCGCAGGTACCAGGTGTCAGGGCGAGGGGGCACCATCAGATCGCGAACACGACGGTACGCCCCAA
>JAHEEK010000031.1:0-18249 GCA_024640765.1 Thalassobium sp.
AATCGCAGCAGGAGATCAGATTGTCATGGTTGAGACTGTCTCGCGGTTCAGCCTATCGTGGGGCCGGTTCTTTGAAAACAACCTCTATCTAAAAGCGCGGACATTTGCCCGCTCACGCGCGCCTAACCCGCCCACATACACCGCGTCTTAAAACAAGCAGCTTAGCCGCGCGGCAAATTTCCGGCATCGCGCGCAGCAATTAACATGGACAGGCTCTCTGCCATAAACTTGGCTTCTCCGGCTGGCGTCACCCCACCTACCCCAAGCATTTTGGATGTTGCCCACCAAATACCAGGGCACCACCCTTTAAGGCCCGCTGTCTTGCGACGCACCATGAAACCGTTTGACGGCTTAAAAGCAAAGACGCCGCGGTCAACGCCCACAATATCCTCCAGCGGTGCAAGAACGCGGCCCGTCGTGTCGCGCAGCCCCTCAACCGTCAATTCAACCGCGATGAGCGTCGAGCGCCACATGATCGTTGCCGCCGCCAGCACGCCTGCGCCACCAAGGACCAAAAACAGACGGTAGCCTAAACCTGTCTCGGCGCGGGTAAAGCCCAACAGCACCAACAAAGCGCCTAACGCCAGCAATGTGCCACAACCAAAAAAGCGACGACCTGCGCTGGCACGAACACGTGCAATCACACCATCTGCGGGGATATCAAAAGGAAATTCCATGCGACCTAATACCCCCCCAGTGCGCCAAGGGAAAGAGCACATCGCCTATGTGCATTTTCGCACTGCAAATCTGCGAAACACGGCAATTGTGTGCGCCTCTGTTACGGCGTAAATTCTGCTCAACACGTGGGAAGCACCCCATGTCGATCCTACAATCTGGAGGCTGAAAATATGTCGATCCGTCCTGTTCTAGAAACCCGCCCGGCCGTTCCAACCATGGAAGGTGCCGGAGTTCATCTGCACCGTGCATTTGGCTTTCAAGACCCGTCAGAGCTTGATCCATTTCTGCTGTTTGACGATTTTCGAAATGACCTTCCTGCGCATTTTGAGAAAGGTTTTCCATGGCACCCTCACCGCGGCATCGAAACCATTACATATGTGCTGAACGGCACCGTGGATCACGGCGACAGCCTTGGCAACACGGGCACTTTGGGCGCAGGTGACGTCCAGTGGATGACTGCTGGTCGCGGCATCATGCACCAAGAAATGCCACATGGAAACGCCGCAGGCCAAATGCACGGTTTTCAACTCTGGGGTAACCTACCATCGTCGCAAAAGATGGTCGCGCCGCGCTACCAGGACGTAACCGCCAAGGACATTCCTGTGGTTACGGACGATGATGGAACTCAGGTCAAAATCATTGTCGGCAATTTCTGGGGGAAAACCGGTCCAGTTGATGGTATCGCCGCTGACCCACAGTACTTGGATATCTTCGTGCCTGCTGGCGTGAAAAAGACCTTTAAGATTGACACCTACCGACGCGCGTTTGCCTACGTCTTTGAGGGTGAAGGTGCGTTTGCAGATGCGTCTGCCCCATCTGGCGTCTTGCTCGAAAAAGAAGTCATGGGCGAGGAGGTCAACATCCGCGACATGTCCGGTGATCGCACGTTGATCCGGTTTGGCACAGGCGATGAAGTGACAGTTCAGGCAGGCGAGCAAGGTGTCCGCTTTTTGCTGATTTCAGGCGCGCCAATTGAAGAGCCCGTCGCGTGGCACGGGCCGATCGTGATGAACACCGAAGATGAATTACGCCAAGCCGTGCGTGAATTGCGCAACGGTACATTCATCAAACCCGCGCATTAAAATAAACGATCCAAGCGCGCCGTGACCGCTGCTGTTTTTCTTGCAACTACGCGGCGCGCTTGTGCAGGTATGAATTTTTCGATCTAACGGACGCATGTTTCGCACCACCACACTTGCCTTCGCAACAGCCGCCCTAAGCACGATCGCAGGCTGCACAGACGTTCCGAAATTGGAACAATCAGTCTCTGCGCGCGCCCAAGCCGCCCCCTACCCCGTACTGATCTCACTCGAAGAAGTCATCGCCTCAGCAACAGACGATGAGGCCAGTAAAACCGCAGCTGACAACCTTGCCACGCGGTCATCGTCCCTGCGCGCCAAAGCAGCCCAGCTGAACGGCGATGTGATTACTCCGAATGACCAGTCCCGCTTTACAGGCGGCACCGCCAGCAACTAAGCGAAAATAAAACCCCAAACTACAGGACAAAACCGCGTTAGCGCAAACCACGGCGCCTGTCTGCTTTGGCGCGTTGCAAGCCTGTTGCGCCTGCGATAACAGGGATGAAAGTGTTCACTAATCAGCGCATTCGCGATGCGTGCGGAGATCTTATAATGACAACGACCCTCCCCCCACTTCGTCTCGGAATTGCTGGCTTGGGAACTGTTGGCATTGGTGTAGTAAAAATCATTCAACAGCACGCAGATTTGCTGGCCGCTCGCAGTGGTCGGGCTGTACAAATTACCGCTGTTTCTGCACGCTCAAAAGGCAAAGACCGCGGCGCGCCTCTTGGTGGCTATGCGTGGGAAAACGATCCTGTCGCTTTGGCAAAACGTGATGATATCGATTTGTTTGTCGAAGTCATGGGCGGCTCAGAAGGCCCCGCGAAAGATGCAACCGAGGCCGCAATTGCGGCTGGTAAAGACGTCGTGACCGCCAACAAAGCACTTCTCGCTATCCATGGGCAGTCACTTGCCTTGGCAGCAGAAGCTGCAGGCCATGTCATCCGTTTTGAAGCCGCAGTCGCAGGCGGTATTCCCGTTGTGAAGTCGCTGACGGAAGGTCTTGCAGGCAACGCGATGGGCCGCGTGATGGGCGTGATGAACGGTACATGCAACTATATCTTGACCCAAATGGAAGCGACCGGCCAAGGCTATGAGGCGCTTTTCGCCGAAGCTGCCAAACTGGGCTACCTTGAGGCCGATCCAAACTTGGACGTGGGCGGCATCGATGCAGGTCATAAGCTTGCCCTGCTTGCATCCATTGCATTTGGTACGCAGGTAGATTTTGACGGTGTTGAGCTTGAAGGCATCCAACGCGTCAGCCTTGATGACGTTACCCGCGCCGGTGAGATGGGCTTTAAGATCAAATTGCTTGGCGTCGCACAGATGTCTGACCGCGGCTTGGTTCAGCGCATGACGCCTTGCTTGGTCCCCGCAACATCGCCGCTTGGCCAGCTTCAGGGCGGCACCAACATGGTGGTTCTGGAAGGCGACAGCGTTGAGCAAATCGTACTGCGCGGCCCGGGCGCTGGCGAAGGCCCCACAGCTAGTGCGGTTATGTCAGACGTGATGGATATTGCCCGTGGCATTCGCATCAGCACGTTCGGTCAACCTGCGAAAACACTGACAAGCGCGCCGCGTACCCAAGCAAGCACCGTAGCACCATATTATTTGCGCCTGCATCTGACAGACAAACCAGGTGCGCTGGCCAAAGTGGCCGCCGTCTTGGGCGACCATGGCATTAGCATCGATCGCATGCGCCAGATTGATCACGAAGGCACAAGTGCGCCGGTCATTATCGTCACGCATGACACGACCCGCGCCGCACTTGATGAAGCACTTGCGGCGTTTGGAACAACCGGTGTTGTCGATGATGCACCTGTCGCCCTGCGCATCGAAAACGTCTAACCCGCTATACGAATACTTCCCTTAAGAAAGCCAAAAACATGACCGCACCCAAAGACTTTCACGACCGTATGCTGTCACTGGGCTTGGCCCGCGTCTCAGAACAAGCAGCCATCGCTAGCGCAGATTGGATCGGGCGTGGGGACGAAAAGGCAGCAGATCAAGCGGCCGTGAACGCAATGCGCGAACAACTCAACCGCCTCGAAATTGCGGGTGTTGTTGTGATCGGCGAAGGTGAGCGCGACGAAGCCCCGATGCTTTATATTGGTGAAGAAGTCGGCAGCGGCACAGGCCCCGGCGTGGACATCGCACTGGACCCGCTTGAAGGCACAACTTTGACCGCAAACGACATGCCAAACGCGTTGACAGTCATCGCCATGGGACCACGCGGCTCAATGCTGCATGCGCCCGACACATATATGGATAAGCTGGCCATCGGCCCAGGTTACGCCACCGACACGGTTACTCTTGATATGACCACAAAAGAACGCGTTGCAGCTCTCTCCGCTGCTAAAGGCGGCGATGCACGCGACATTACGGTGTGCGTTCTGGCCCGCCCCCGTCATGAGCAAGTCATTGAGGATATCCGCTCGACAGGTGCTGCAATTCGCCTGATCACAGACGGTGATGTGGCAGGTGTGATGCACTGCGCCGAACCTGCATTGACGGGTATTGATATGTACATGGGCTCGGGCGGTGCACCAGAAGGTGTGCTTGCCGCATCTGCGCTGAAATGCATGGGCGGGCAAATGTATGGTCGTCTGCTGTTCCGCAACGCTGATGAAAAAGCGCGCGCTGCAAAAGCAGGTATCACTGACCTTGACCGTGTCTACACCCGCGATGAGATGGTCACCGATGATGTAATTTTTGCAGCAACTGGCGTGACCGACGGCTCAATTGTATCGGGCATCAAGCGTGAAGTTGGATATATCACCACTGAAACGATCCTCATGCGCTCCAAAACCGGATCCGTCCGGCGCATGACATATCGCAACCCTGTCTAAGTTGTGATGCTGAGGGCCGGTGACACAGCCAAAAGCTTTTTAGGGGTCGAGGCGTCTTTATCGGGCCGCAAGTGGGTAGGCCCAACCGCGGACATCGACAGGCACGCATCCGCTATGGCCCAGCAAACGGGCTTGCCAGGCGTGCTATGCAATGTTCTGGTGCGCCAAGGTGTGACACCCGAAACTGCCGAGAGCTACCTTGCCCCGCAACTGCGCGATTTGCTGCCAGACCCGCGCAGTTTGCGCGACATGGAAAAGGCTGCGCAGCGCTTTTTGCAGGCCATCAAAAACAGCGAACGCATTGCGATTTTTGGGGACTACGATGTGGATGGTGGTGCATCATCTGCTCTGCTTCTTGATTATTTACGCTCGGTCGGCCTTCGTGCGACCCTTTATATTCCGGACCGTATTGACGAAGGCTACGGCCCAAACGCACCGGCTATGTCAAGCCTTGCAGCGGATCATGATCTAATTATCTGCGTTGATTGCGGCACCCTGTCCCATGAGGCGTTAGCGGCCGCAACCGCAGCAGATGTGATCGTTCTTGATCACCACTTAGGTGGCGAAACTCTGCCTCCCGCATTGGCAGTCGTTAATCCTAACAGGCAGGACGAAAGTGGCGATCTTGCACATTTATGCGCAGCGGCGGTGGTATTCTTGATGCTGGTCGAGGCCAACCGGCAAGCGCGCGCCGAAGGTTGCGAAACGCCTGACCTGTTGGCCATGCTTGATCTTGTCGCCCTTGCAACTGTTGCCGACGTGGCGCCTTTGATTGGTGTCAACCGCGCGTTGGTCCGCCAAGGTCTTACGGTGATGGGCAAGCGGGCGCGAGCCGGATTGGTTGCACTGTCCGACGTTGCAAAACTGGACACAGCGCCAAGCAGCTATCATTTGGGATTTGTCATGGGGCCACGGGTGAATGCCGGCGGGCGCATTGGACAAGCCGACTTAGGCGCGCGCCTTTTGGCCACCGACAATCCACATGACGCCGCCGCAATGGCCGAGCGTCTTGATGTATTGAACACAGAACGCCGCGAGATTGAGGCAGCGGTCCGCGCCGCCGCCATTGAGCAGGTCGAAAGCCGTGACACCTCTGCGCCGCTCATCTGGGCAGCTGGCGACAATTGGCATCCTGGCGTCGTGGGAATTGTGGCCTCGCGCCTGAAGGAAACCTACAACAGGCCCGCGATCGTGATTGGTTTCGACAGGGATGATGGCAAAGGCTCTGGCCGAAGTGTGTCTGGTGTGGACCTTGGCGCGCCCATTCAAAAACTAGCTTCCGAGGGGCTTTTGAGTAAAGGCGGCGGTCACAAAATGGCAGCGGGCCTTAGCCTTACCCGAGATATGCTGGCGCCAGCGATGGAACGATTGTCTGACCTGCTTGAAAAACAAGGTGCGGGCACAGCGGGCCCTGCTGATCTAAAACTTGACGGCATGTTGATGCCTGCCGCGGCAACGACTGAATTGATCGAACAGTTGGAAAATGCAGGTCCGTTTGGCGCCGGTGCCCGCGCACCACGTTTTGCGTTTCCCGATGTCGCAATCGGATTTGCCAAGCGCGTGGGCGAGACGCATCTCAAGATAAATTTTGGCGACGGCATGGGCCAGCGGATTGACGCGATTTGCTTTGGCGCGATGGAAACAGACTTGGGCAAAACGCTACTGGAACACGGCGGCAAACGCTTCCATTTAGCAGGTAGGCTTGAGCTAAACACATGGGGTGGACGGCGTTCTGTACAGCTGCGCCTTGAGGATGCAGCGCTCGCGCAATAGTGCAAAAACAGTCATAAAAATTTTTGTGATTTTTTCGTAAAAAGCCACTTGCGCATCACCAGCAGTTTGCACTATTCACGCCACACGCACAGTGGCCCGTTCGTCTATCGGTTAGGACGCCAGGTTTTCAACCTGGAAAGAGGGGTTCGATTCCCCTACGGGCTGCCATGCGGAACCTCTCCCTCAAACAGCATTATACCAGAAAAACCAGCGTAGTTTTCTGCTCTCATTGGTGTTTTTGTATACTTATCTTTATTTCCGACTTTTTTTATAAGTTTTTACTTGCGCTGAATCGGCCTTCCGATTTATCCGATAAAAAAAATCAGATATAAAAGGACCCTGACCAATGGCCGCTTTCGCGCTTCGCGCCGTACTTATTTCAGCTACCGCCCTTACGGCGGCTCCAGCTTTCGCAGACGGGGAACTGAACCTCTACTCTTCGCGCCACTATGATACAGACGAACGTCTCTATACGGATTTTGAGGACCAAACTGGCATCACAATCAACCGTATCGAGGGAAAAGCAGACGAGCTAATCGCCCGCATGGAAGCTGAAGGCGCCAACTCACCGGCCGATATTCTACTGACTGTTGATACATCCCGGCTTGAGCGCGCCAAAAATGCAGACATTTTGCAAAGCATCGATAGCGACGTGCTTGAAGCAAAAATCCCTGCCAACCTTCAAGACAGTGACAACGAATGGTTCGGCTTCTCACAGCGCGGGCGCATCTTTTTCTACGACAAAGCGACTGTAGAAAACCCACCACAAACTTACGCTGATTTGGCAGACCCCAAATACCAAGGCCTCGTTTGCATCCGCTCCTCCACCAACACGTATAATCAAACGCTACTCGCTTCGATCATCGAAAACGACGGTCCAGAAGCTGCAACCTCATGGGCGACAGGCGTGGTCGCCAACATGGCGCGTGACCCACAGGGCGGTGACACTGACCAAATTCGCGGTGCCGTTTCCGGTGAATGCGGGATTGCCGTATCCAACACATACTACTTTGCGCGCGCAATCCGCCGTGATGTGAAAGGTGTCTCTGACAGCATCGACAACATTGGCTGGGTATTTCCGAACCAAGACGGTCGCGGGGCACATATGAACTTATCGGGTGCCGGCGTCGCCAAACATGCACCGAACAAAGACAACGCAATCAAGTTCATGGAATATCTAGCCAGCGATCAAGCACAGGTCTATTTCTCCGCAGGCAACGATGAATACCCTGCCGTTAAGGGCACCGACCTTGCACCATCAGTAGCAAAGCTTGGTGACTTCAATGCGGACGCTGTCGATCTTAGCAAAGTTGCAAAACAAATCCCTGCCGCGCAAAAAATATTTGCGAAAGTTGGTTGGGAATAGCATTGCTCAGACACTAATACATACCAACATGCGGCGGTCCTAACGGGGGCCGCCGTTCTTTTTTGTAGCCCCGTCACTCAGACCCTCAAACTGAGTTACCCTGCCCCGTCCGCCACGCTTTGAGGCATAAAGCGCGTAATCCGCGTCGTTCATCATGCGTCCAATCTGCGGCGCATCATACTGGGAGGAACACGTAAACCCGATACTCCCCGATATTGCGGCCGAGTTGTTATCAACTTCAATTGGGACCTCAATTGCTGTGATTAATCTTTCACAGAGTTTCTTAACTGTATTGCCATCTGTCGTATCCATCATGACCGCGACAAACTCATCGCCGCCCGTGCGCGCAATGCAGTCTGAGCCGCGAAAATGCGACTGCATTACACCAGCTGCCGCTGACAGCACTGCGTCACCCGCCGCATGGCCGAACCCGTCATTTACAGCTTTGAAGTAGTCAAGATCCATATGGATCAAAGTGAACTTTCGCGCAGCAGAAATGGCACTTTCCAAAACCTGAATAAGCGCCCGGCGGTTATGTAGCCCGGTCAGCGGGTCCGTCTGCGCGTCGTGTTCCGCTGAAAGTTTAGCGTGCTGCAACCGGTCGTTTAGCTCTCGCGACTCGTTCATTGCGGCAGACTTTGCCTCAACAACATAGAGCATCTCAATCGTCGGATCATTCGGCGCAAAATCGCAGCTCGTCGGACCAAACCGCTGGACAGCATCCACAACGCCAATCCCAAATGACAGCGTTAAAACTGTGAGCCCTCCGCGGTGGTCAACCGCAACCGCGCCTTTAAGGCGCGTGTAGGGTGGCTTTTTGAAACGCAGATGAACCGCAGATCCAACTGTAGCCAACAGCGCGCGACGACCCTGCATACCGGCCGGTTTGATCACCTCAAAAACATCGTCGAACAATTCACCAACTAATGAGCCATCACCTGAAATTTTGCTTAACGTAGCCCCTGCTTGGATAATTACTCCGCCATCCGACACCACGATGTGCAGAGGTAAAAGCGTCTGGAGCAAGTTGACTGAAACAACATCAAACGCAGGAGACACCGCGACATTCATGTCAGGCCCCTCGCGCCAAATCAAAGCTGCGCCCATTGGCAAAGCCTGCGTCAAGCAAGCGCACATCAAGTGCGTCGAACCGATCGCCCAATGCACGCCTCTCAATCACCGCCAACGCACCATAATCATCCGCCATCGCGCGTAAAATACCCACAAAAACTGCACCAAACCCGGGGATTCCGCCTCGTATTTGCAAGGTATAGGCGCCACCTCCGCAGTCCCGAACACTCAGCATCGGAATTTCCAGATCAGCAACAGCAGGCCGCGCGCGATCAGGCAGTTCATCAAGCGAGTGCAGAAAATCAACAAATCGAACCCACCAAACCGAAGCAAGCGTCGCAGCGGTTCAGTCGTCGGATGACTGACCAGATGAGTTCCAAGATCTTCGAGAACATCCTCAACATCACGGGCAAGCACCTTAGCGCAGCCCATCAATATTTTCTCGGTCAACCCGTCATCGTAATGTAACATTGCCTCAAATTCACTCACAGGCAGATCAGCATCACGCACAACATCCTGCCATGCGGACACGCCGTACGCGTCACGTATAAAACACTGAATTGACCGATTTATTAACCCGTGCATACCGCCTCCAGACTGTTGGCGACAGCTATGCATGGGCTAAGTTAACACGTCCTCAACACTTCAAATTGTCTTTATTTATAGAGCTAAAGCCTAGCTTCTGTTCATCTGACTTTAAGGGATCCGAGCCACCCTAGGTACTGTCCACAGGGAGCAATGAATGAATTCACTGGTCGGCCTCTATGCCCTTTTCCAATGCCAAAAGCAGATGCGAAATATCGGGCAATACAAAATCAGCAATCTGCTCCAGATCTTTGCGTGCCGCCAATCCGGTCAAAACACCACATGTCAAACAGCCAAGCGCGCGGCCCGCTGCAATGTCATGAGAACTGTCGCCAACCATCAAAATTTCGTCTGGCGTCAGGCCCACTTGTTGACAAAACGCCCGCAGTTGACCCGCTGACGGCTTCCCACCAAACCCGCTGTCTGATCCCGCAATAAATGCAAATTGCACTTCAATATTGGCTGAACGCAAATGCGTGCGCGCCGGCATCTCAGCATCATTTGTAGCCACGCCCAACATAAGGCCCCGATCGCGCAATTTAGACAGAAACGGAGCCAAAGGCGTGACCTCTGCCTGGGGTGCTTCGCTTGCTGCCACATTCATAACCCAGATCAGGTCTTTCTTTGATCGATCCGACACATGGGGCAACAGGGCGTCGGCGATGTCTTCTGGCGTTCCTGCAATCGCAACACTGGTCGGCAGAAACGCTTCAGCTTCAAAATCATAGCCAATGGCCCGCCCCAAGTCTGTGGCAATTTGTAAATCACCTTTAGCAAGATCGGTCAAAAACGTCTTAGCCCAGACGGTCCACGTTGCGTTGAAACCGAATAAAGTTCCGTCTTTATCAAACACAATTCCGCGAATATGGCTCAGGTCCAATGCACTTGCCCCCCACCGGGCAACGCTGCACGCGCCTGCATCACTTGATCATACCGGACATCAGCTGCATCGCCAAAACGGATGACCCACGCATCATCCATTAACAAAAAGTCCAAAACTGAGCCCAAAAACTCAGGCTCCGATGCGCGGGTTCGCAAATCATCCGCACTAGCACCGCTCGCCCCCATAAAGACTGGCAGTAAATCCTCATCGCCAATCAGGAATGCTAAAGCCTTAAGCCCTAGCGTTTCGGCGGCGTCTTGCGAAATCATGAAGCAATCCTTTAAAAGTTTACTACAAATAATGGTTTGTTAACGTTTTTAGCGTTCAAAGAGTTAACCGTATTAACCTTAGTGATCGCCCCGCTATGACTGAACGCATTCTCATCATTGATCAAGTTGCCACAGACCGTATCGTTCTGAAAGTACGGGTCGCGCGAGCAAACTATGATGTGATTCTTGCGGAGAATGGACACGATGCTCTGCGCATTCTGCGCAAACAGGGTGCCGATCTGGTGATCTGTGCTCCTGACTGCGGTGATATGACCGCTCAAAAGCTTTGCCAGCATATCAATTCAGATCACGCGCTGGCCAGCGTGCCGGTACTTATTCTGGCAGCCGAGGGCGATAGTTCTATCGTCACAGATGTTTTGCGCGCAGGCGCCGAAGATGTTCTTTTCCGTCCTGTTGCCGATCAGCATCTGTTGGCACGCATCCGCCGCGTCATGCGGGCAAGAACCACACGCGAGGAAGCACGCCTTCGCGAAGATACAGACCGCGTTTTAGGGTTTGCAGAACCCATCAGCACTTTTGAACGCCGCATCAACCTAACTATTTTGTCATCGGATACGCAGGCTTTATATCATACCAAACAACAGCTTAAAGGCAGCAACCAATTCAATACTCAGACATTTATGTGGAATGATTTCGATCCTGAGCATGAAAGCGTTGCGGCTTCTGACATCTTTTTAGTAACGCCACCACAGTTGGGCGCGGGCTGTGATCTTTCATTCATTACGGACCTACGCAGCCGCAGCAGCACCCGTCACGCAGCAATCGTGCTGGTATTGCCGATGCACCAAGACGCCATCGTAAGTTTCGCGCTAGATCTGGGTGCGGATGATGTGGTCAGCCAAAACTGCACCCAAGAAGAATTAGCCCTGCGCCTTGGCCGGCAAGGTCGCCGCGCACAAGCGGGTGCCTACCTACGCAATCGCGTGGCCGATGGGTTCCGTGCGGCTGTGAGTGATCCACTAACCGGCCTTTACAATCGCCGCTACGCCATTCTCCACCTTGAACGAATGCAGGAAACAGCACTGGCAACGAACAAACCATTTACCCTCATGCTGCTGGATCTCGGTCACTTTAAACTGGTGAATGATACATTTGGGCATTCTGTCGGCGATGCGGTCCTTATCGAAGTGGCAAATCGGCTAAGGGACAATTTGCGCGCCATTGATCTGGTTGCTCGCATCGGTTGTAAAGAGTTTTTGGTCGCAATGCCCGCCACAGACCTTGATGAGGGACGCGCGGCGGCCAACCGGCTAAGGCGGATTATTTTTGACACCCGTATCGAGTGCGCTGCAGATCACACCCCCTTTCAAAATCAGCGTCAGAATTGGCATGGTTTTGGGCGGCATCAGCGCGACTGAACCAGATGTGCATATGTTGATCGCCCAAGCGGATCGCGGGATGTATTTATCCAAGCAAGGCGGTCGCAACCAAGTCACAGTCCAGCGATCAGCGGCCTAAACCATTTTTGACCCCAAAACCGCGCTCACGGCCTCGACGCAAATTTTCTACCAATTCATCGCGTTCTGCATCACTCATGGCCGTAATTTTCTCGATCAACAAGTCACCGCCAAGTTGACCGCGTGCATTTTGGCTCGCCTGCCCTATTGCAATCAGCTCGCATAGCCGCACAGCGTCAAATGGTTGCGCAGATAAAGCGCTTATCCATGCATCCATTTGCGAAGCCGGCGTGCCAAAACTGGCGCGGTTATCATCGCGCAATTGCCGCATGGCCTGCCCAAGTGCGCGTCGATCCTCACGTGGCAATGCCCGCACAACCTGACCCACAGGCCCCATACGCGCAGCAGACATTGGCCCATCAGGCCGCCCATGAGGACCACGCTCACCACCAAGAACAGTACCAACAACGATCCCTAAAATTGCGATGTTTCCAGCCAGAGATACGAAAAAAGCAACACGCCATTTATGGCTCGCTCGTTTTTTCATTTGCTCAGTCATCCTTCTGCCCCTTCAATCGCGTCAAATCCAAACTAATCGCCTTCAAGCCCGACCAGCAACACCTGGTCACTGGCCACTAAACCAAGATCTTGCAGAGAAGCCATGGCAACATCCGGTGGGTTAAACCCGATCATGACGCTAATCGCCAAGACTGCCGTCAAGCCACCCAGCGCACGCCAGCCACCCATCTCCTGCCACAGGTTTTGTAATGTGTTTTTGAGCGATGCGCCTTTGGCGTTTTGTTCCGAAGAAATCAAAGCGCCGTTATGCACCTCAACCGCATCCTCGGTCAGTCGCGCCAAAAAGCCTCTGTCGGTGCGATTTCCACATTTGATGCAGCCTCAAACAAGCTGTCCAGCTGCACGGCATCTAGTGGCTTAGATCTCGATTTATCAGTCATCCATAAATCCTAACGCGTCCTTTTGAGGCGCCAACATGGCCGCCAATTGTCTTTTCCCGCGGGCGATCAAACTTTCCACAGCTTCAACTTTGCACTCCATAATTTCGGCAATCTCTGGATTGGTTAAATTACTCAGATGTCTTAGGGCCACAGCTTGGGCTTGGCGTTCAAGCAGTTGTACGATGCCGTCTCGAAGTGCCGCTGCCCGTACCTGCGCCTGCAACGCCTCCGCCGCCGATGGATCATCACTCACGATTTCAGCAACCGCGTCGGCAGGTATAAAGTCCCGCCGCGCGCGCAACCGATCCGTGCATAAATTAAACGCCACACGGTAGAGCCACGTTGAGATTTTCGCCCGACCGTACTTCCACTTGGGCGCGTGGCGCCACAACCGCAACATCGCATCTTGCGTCACATCTTCCGCTGCAGCTTGCTCGCCCAGCATCCGCATAGCCAACGCATAAATCATGGGCGTTACCGCCCGCGTCAAAGCCGCCGCTACATGGACGTTTCCCGCAACATAAGCCGCGAGAAGTGAAGCGTTTGGATCATGTTCATGCATGATCTCTGGCGTATGTTTCGGAAGCGCTGTCATCTAATATCACCGTGACGCAGACGCGGACCTGCCACAAGACCGCGTCTGCGCCATTTGTTACTCGCCGCGGTTTTCCTTGTGCTTGCCACCCTGCTTTGAATGCTCTGCTCGCGCTGCCAAAGCTGTTTCGTATTCTTGTTTGGTTATCGCGCCATCCGCATCTGCATCCATGCGCCCAAATCCGCGCATTTTCCCTTTCTTGGCGTGTGGCGCAACAGCCTGCATTTCCTCGATGCTCAACAGACCGTCCTCATTGGCGTCTGCCCGTTCAAACATCTTGGTGATGCGATCAGCCGCGCGTGTGCTGCGGTGCTCGCTCATTTCTTGCGCCGTAATTTGACCGTCACTGTCCAAATCAATCACTTCAAACGCCACCGGCTCTGGTGGGCCTTTGCGTGCCTCGGCTATGCCAATTGTCAGGCTCAGCGCGGCAGCAAGGGCGAGGCTCATTTTGGTAATGGGAAACATTGTTACTTCTTTCTTCTCTGATGTGCCCCATCGGTATTTCGGGGCGGTTATATTCATCAAACTGTAGACCCCAATGTTTCCGTCGCAAAATGCGGAAATTATTTTCCAAAGCCCAATTTCCGCGACATGGGGACGCGATTGGAAATGCGCTGTTTCGCTACAGCGGACAGCCGTGTATTTAAGCAAACTTGAGCAGTTGAATGATTGGCCAACCCAATGAAAGACACCTACGACGTCGCCGAACGCCCCGCGAAGCCAGCAATGATCAGAGGCTGGAAGCGCAGCTGTCCGAAATGCGGCGTCGGGCATATGTTCAAGGGATATCTGACTGTCGACAGCTCATGTATGAATTGCCAGCAAGACCTAAGCGGGCACCGCGCCGACGACGGACCTGCATATTTAACCATTTTGATTGTTGGCCACGTAATGGCGCCGTTTTTGCACATCGCATTCACGCATTGGCAGCCTGACCCCCTGATTTTGGCAACAAGCCTTTCCGTTGGATGTGTGGCTTTGTCACTTTACCTGTTGCCGCGCCTTAAAGGGGCAATTGTCGGCCTACAGTGGGCTAAGCGCATGCATGGTTTCTCACACGACTAACTTGCATATGTCATGAGCGGCAGCCTCTGCAACACACCAATCAAAGACGCGGCAGGCATTATTTTGCTGCGGCAAACAGATGACGGCCCAGCGGTCTTGATGGGCCAACGGGGTGCAGCGGCAGCTTTTATGCCCTCTAAATTTGTCTTCCCTGGTGGTGCGGTTGATAAGGATGACTACGATATAGAGGTAGCGCAGCAAGGACAGATAGCCGGCGCGCGTGATGCGAGTGACGTGCCCACCCGCGCTTTAGCCGCAGCAGCAATCCGTGAGCTTTGGGAGGAAACTGGTCAGATTTTAGGAAGCGTTGGAACTTGGACAACCGATCACGTCCCCGAGGGATGGGCAAGCTATGCGCAGACCGGTCACGTACCCAACGGCACCGATTTGCGCTTCATATTTCGGGCGATCACACCGCAAGGTCGCCCAAGGCGTTTCGATGCGCGTTTTTTTGTGGCAAATGCAGATGCCTTGCGCACTGACCCAGATTGTTTTGATCGCGCGCAAGACGAGCTATCTCATCTGCATTGGGTCCCACTGGCCGAGGCACGGCAGCTCGACCTACCATTTGTCACTGATGTGGTCTTGGCAGAGGTGCAAAGATTTGTGACGCGCAAGGTATGGCCCGCCTACCCGATGTTTATGGACAACACGGATGACCGCAACATTGTCCGCCCATTAATCGACCCAATCACCTAACGCACATCAGTACGGCTGTGGATGCGCACGACCTGCTACATCAAGCGCCGTCATCACCTCATCCGGTAGAACAAGATCCGCGGCTTTCAAAGAATTCTCCAACTGCTTCATCGTGGTTGCACCAAAAATCGAAGACGTCTTGAAAGGACGCTGCATTGACCACGCCAGCGCCATTTGCGTTGCATCAAGGCCGAACTTCTTTGCAATCTTCAGGTAGGTATCAACAGCGGCAAAACCATTCGCTGATTTACGCCCGCCTAAATCACCATTCAGGTCCATCCGGCTGCCCTTAGGGATCGCACCTCCTTGATATTTGCCTGTCAAAAGACCCGCTGCCAGCGGAGAAAACGGCAAGCAGGTGATGTCTTCGTTACACGACAACTCGCCCAGATCGGTATCATAAAGGCGGCACATTAAAGAGTATTCATTTTGCAGCGATACAGGGCGCGGACCACCTGTTGCGTCCGCTGCCTTAAGCCACTCGGACATCCCCCAGGCAGATTCGTTAGAAAGACCAAAGTGGCGAATGGTGCCGCGTTTGATCTCATCTTGGAGTGCGCCCATGCAATCAGCCATATTCTGGCGTACCTCATCAGGTTTCTGCCCCGATGGATCGTAGCTCCAGTTTTGGCGGAACATATAACTGCCGCGGTTCGGCCAGTGGAACTGATACAGATCGATATAATCTGTGTTCAAACGGCGCAGGCTACCTTCGATGGCTTGCGGGATACTCTCGGGCGTAATCGGCGCGCCGTCGCGTACGTGTTTGAGCCCCTCACCAGAGTGTTTGGTTGCCAAGATGATATTTGCGCGCTGGCCTACACGTTCAAACCATTGGCCAATAATACGTTCTGTGCGCCCTACGGTTTCGGCTTTCACAGGATTGACCGGATACATCTCGGCTGTGTCGACAAAGTTGATGCCTGCCGCAAGGGACGTGTTGATTTGTTCGTGAGCGTCTTCAATAGTGTTTTGTGACCCCCACGTCATCGACCCCAGACAAAGGGCGGATACGGACAGATCGGTGCGCCCAAGAGTGACGTATTTCATTGCGGCTTCTCCTTAAATTCAGGCGCCTGACACAACTGCCAGACAAACGTTTCAGTATTGCTAATGCGCGGATGCCAAAAGGGAAAGGGGCACCGCAGGCCGCCTCAGTAATTGCGCAAGCCAACCAAGGCGGTTACACGGAGTGACCAACGCCCACATTTTTCGTATTCCAGTAGGATGTCGCCCCACATGAGCAGCCAAGCAAAACGTCACCTGATTACTTCAGCAATCCCATACATCAATGGGATCAAGCACTTAGGCAACCTTGTGGGAAGCCAACTACCGGCGGATTTGTTTGCGCGCTACCAACGGGCACGTGGCGCAGAAGTGCTGTTTTTATGCGCCACAGATGAACACGGCACGCCCGCGGAACTGGCGGCTGCAAAAGCTGGCAAGCCCGTTGCTGAATATTGCGCCGATATGTGGGAAGTACAGGCCAAGATTGCTGAAGGTTTCGGGCTGTCATTTGATCATTTCGGGCGATCTTCCAGCCCGCACAACCACGCGTTGACCCAGCACTTTGCGCAGCGCTTGTCTGAGGAAGGCTTGATCGAAGAGATCGTGACAGAGCAGGTTTATTCAAAAGCAGACGGCCGGTTCCTGCCTGACCGCTATGTAGAAGGCACCTGCCCCAACTGCGGCTTTGACAGCGCACGCGGCGATCAATGTGACAATTGCACCAAGCAGCTTGACCCAACAGACTTGATCGACGCACGCTCAACCATTTCAGGCAGCACTGATCTTGAAGTCCGCGAGACGCGGCACTTGTTTTTGAAGCAATCCAAGATGCGCGACACGTTGGATAACTGGATCAACCAGAAAGCCGACTGGCCCGTTCTTACCACATCAATCGCCAAAAAATGGCTGCACGACGGGGACGGTTTGCAAGACCGCGGCATCACCCGTGATCTAGATTGGGGCGTGCCAGTGATGCGCGCCGACGGCCCGTGGCCCGGTATGGAGGGCAAGGTTTTCTACGTCTGGTTCGACGCGCCCATCGAATACATCGCCTGCGCAGGCGAGTGGGTTGAAGCCGGCAAAGGCAGCGATTGGGAACGTTGGTGGCGCACTGACAAAGGCGCCGACGACGTGCGCTACACGCAGTTCATGGGCAAAGATAACGTACCTTTCCACACCCTAAGCTTCCCAGCCACAATCATGGGCTCGAATGAGCCCTGGAAGCTGGTGGATTACATTAAGTCTTTCAACTACCTCAACTACGACGGCGGACAATTCTCAACATCGCGTGGACGCGGTGTGTTTATGGACCAAGCACTTGAAATTTTGCCCGCAGATTACTGGCGCTGGTGGCTCCTGAGCAACTGCCCTGAAAGCAGCGATGCAGAATTTACGTGGGACGGATTCCAAGGGGGTGTGAACAAAGACCTCGCAGATGTGTTGGGGAATTTCATCAGCCGCGTCACTAAATTCTGTAACTCGAAATTCGAACCAGCCATCCCCGCAGGTGGTGCATGGGGCGAGCGTGAAGAGGCGCTGATCCAAGAATTGGAAAGCCGTTTGCGCGCCTACGAAGCGCACATGGAAGCCATGGAAGTCCGCAAATCCGCAGCCGAATTGCGGGCAATGTGGGCGGCAGGCAACGAGTATCTGCAGGATGTGGCACCGTGGTCCACGTTCAAAACGGACCCCGATCAAGCTGCGGCACAAATTCGACTGGCCCTGAACCTAATCCGAATTTACGCAGTACTGTCAGCACCGTTCATCCCAACGGCTGCAGCGCGGGTATGCGCAGATATGAACACCCTTGATATGGCGTGGCCCACAGATATCCGCACGGCCCTAACCGCGCTTCCTGAAGGTCATGGCTTCAATGTACCCGATGTGTTGTTCGCAAAAATTACTGATGATCAGGTTGCAGAATGGTCGGAGCGGTTTGCAGGCACGCG
>JAHEEK010000034.1:0-17581 GCA_024640765.1 Thalassobium sp.
TGGCGGAGACGAAGGGATTCGAACCCTCGAGACCCTTCCGGGCCTACTCCCTTAGCAGGGGAGCGCCTTCGACCACTCGGCCACGTCTCCGCTGACCGTCCTAGCGGCAGGGGGGGTGGGAAACAAGGGGTAATTGCCAGATTATTGTCGCGCCGTGCAGAATTTAATGGGCGCGAGGCACATGCTGCAACCTTTCCATTATGATGCTGCGTTTACGCTTTGACCCTACCTGCAAAAGCAAGCTACTTAGCCGAAAGCAATTAACAGGATGTGTCATGATAATTTGTTGCGGCGAAGCGCTGATCGATATGGTTCCAGAAACACTGGCAAACGGCGAAAGCAGCTATGTGCCGCGCAGTGGTGGTGCAGTTTTCAACACGACCGTCGCCCTGGGCCGCCTCGGCATTGAATGTGCATTGGTGTCCGGCATTTCAAATGACCTGTTCGGCGAACAGCTGGTACAGGGACTTGAACACAGCAATGTCGCGACCGATCATCTGATGCGATCAGACCTGCCCACGACTTTGGCTTTTGTGAAGCTGGTTAACGGTCATGCAAGCTACGCCTTTTACGACGAAAACACAGCTGGCCGGATGTTGACGCGTGCGGACGCTGTGACATTGCCCAAAGAATGCCACTCTCTGTATTTTGGCGGCATCAGCCTCGCCACCCTGCCCTGTCAGGAATTCTATCTTGAAACGCTGGCGCAAAACTCCGAAGACCGCGTGGTCATGATTGATCCGAACATCCGGCCCGCTTTTATTGCCGATGAGATGCAGTACCGCTCAGTTTTGACCGGTGCTTTTGAACGGGTCGATATCGTGAAGGTGTCTGATGAAGATCTTGATTGGATCGATCAAAGTGACGCCAGCCTTGAAGAAAAAGCACGTGCGCTGCTCGGACGTGGTCCATCAGTTGTGATCATCACCCGAGGCGGTGATGGCGCGTTGATCTACCTCAAGGGAGCCGATGCACCTGTCACTGTCGCAGCACAAAAAGTCGCCGTGGCCGATACTGTTGGCGCGGGGGACTCGTTCAACGCAGGCTTCTTGGCCAATCTTGAAGATAATGACCTGCTGACGCCTGAAAAAATTGCGAACCTAAGCGCGGAGCAAGCACGCGAAGCTGCACAGTTCGCCGCATCAGTCGCGGCAATTACGGTCACGCGCCAAGGGGCAAACCCGCCTTGGCGCGATGAATTGACCGCTTAAGTATTAAACAAGAAGTGAAGGACATCGCCGTCTTTGACGGTGTAGCCCTTCCCTTCAGCGCGCATCTTGCCTGCTTCTTTACATGGCTGCTCCCCCCCTAAAGCAACAAAGTCGTCATAGGCGATTGTCTCGGCACGAATGAACCCTTTCTCGAAGTCGCCGTGGATAACGCCAGCGGCTTTGGGCGCTGATGTACCCGCTTTGATGGTCCAAGCGCGCGCTTCTTTTGGGCCGACCGTGAAATATGTCTCAAGGTGCAGTAACTCGTAGCCCGCACGGATCAGACGGTCGAGACCAGCTTCGGCAAGCCCCATTTCGTCAAGGAACATCGCCGCTTCATCTGCGTCAAGCTGGCTGATTTCTTCTTCAATCTGGGCTGAAATAACAACATGGCTGTTACCTTGGGCAGCTGCCATTTCAGCCACTTTGGCAGAGTGGGCGTTGCCTTCAACACTCTCGGCCTCGCCGACATTACACACATAAAGCACAGGTTTCGTGGTCAGCAACTGCAACAGCTTCCATGCTTTAGCATCGTCTTCATCCACCTCAACCACACGCAGTGGTTTTCCGTTTTCAAGACATTCTGCCGCGACTTTCAAAAGGCGCTCTTGCTGAACGGCTTCTTTATCACCGCCACGCACTTTTCGGGTAATGTTCTGTAGACGTTTCTCGATGCTTTCCATATCGGCAAGCATCAGTTCTGTCTCAATAGTCTCTGCATCCGCCACCGGATCAACGCGCCCTTCAACGTGGGTCACATCACTGTCTTCAAAACAGCGCAGCACATGGGCAATCGCGTCAACTTCACGGATGTTGGCCAAGAACTGGTTGCCCAACCCCTCACCTTTTGAGGCGCCTTTCACCAAACCGGCGATGTCCACAAAGGTCATACGGGTCGGGATAATTTCCTTGGAAGCGGCAATCGCGGCAAGCTTATCAAGGCGTGCATCGGGCACGCCAACTTCACCCACGTTCGGCTCAATCGTGCAAAACGGGAAGTTCGCAGCCTGAGCCGCAGCCGTTTTGGTCAACGCGTTAAAAAGTGTGGATTTCCCGACGTTCGGCAATCCAACAATACCCATCTTAAAGCCCATAGCGGCGCTCCTCATGTCACAGTTGAATGCGGCTTACCCCGCAAGCGGGCGCACTTCAAGCGTGCCGCCACGCTCCAATCTCAAGGCCGTCAACTGTCCAGTCACCCACGCTATGACGCACAAGACGCAAACACGGCAAACCGACGTGAGCAGTCATGCGGCGTACTTGGCGATTGCGCCCTTCGGTGATGGTCAATTTGATCCACGTATCGGGTATCGATTTGCGTACACGGATCGGCGGCACACGGGGCCAGATTTCGGGCTCAAACACCTCAACTTTCGCCGGACGGGTCGGCCCGTCCTTAAGGGTGACACCGGCGCGCAAGGCATCAAGCTGGTCGGGCGTTGGTGTGCCCTCAACTTGTGCCCAGTATGTTTTGGGAGTCTTGCTGCGCGGTTGTGTCAAACGCGCCTGCAAACGCCCATCATCCGTCAGCACCATCAAACCTTCGGTATCACGGTCCAAACGGCCAGCGGGATAAACGGCGGTTACATCAATATAATCAGATAGAGTCGCGCGCGGACTTGGGGACTTCAGGTCCGTGAACTGTGAAAGCACATCAAAAGGCTTATTAAACAAGATGATCGCCATGACATTTCCGCCGCGTTTCTGCTTGAGCTTAATCCGGTTCATACTTAGCTGCCCAGCCCTGTCAGCGAAAGCAACAATCGCTTGCCTGAGTTTGGCGCCGTTGGTAATCATTGTTTACCGATTTTACGCGGAGCGAGCTATGGCTGTGATCACCAACATCGGCGACCTGAAGAAAATCCACGAACGTCGCGTGCCGCGCATGTTCTACGATTATGCTGAATCCGGCAGCTGGACCGAACAAACGTTCCGCGAAAACACTACTGATTTTGACCAAATCCGCCTGCGCCAACGTGTGGCTGTTGATATGACAGGCCGCAGCACTTCAAGCACGATGGTAGGCCAGGATGTGGCTATGCCGGTCGCCCTTGCCCCCGTTGGTCTGACTGGCATGCAGCACGCAGACGGCGAGATTAAAGCCGCCCGTGCAGCCGAAAAATTCGGCGTGCCATACACACTTTCAACAATGTCGATCAACAGCATTGAAGATGTCGCCGAAGCCACAACCGCACCGTTTTGGTTCCAGCTTTATACGATGAAGGACGAGGACTATGTGGACCGGCTGATCGCCCGCGCGAAGGCTGCAAAATGCTCGGCACTTGTGATTACCCTTGATTTGCAAATCTTGGGTCAGCGTCACAAGGACCTCAAAAACGGGCTGTCTGCGCCGCCCAAACTGACCGCCAAAACTATAGCGAACCTTGCGACCAAATGGGGCTGGGGCATTGAGATGCTAAGCGCCAAACGTCGCAACTTTGGCAATATCGCCGGGCACGTCGAAGGCATCAGCGATACGTCATCGCTCAGCTCGTGGACTGCCGAACAGTTTGATCCCGCATTAGACTGGTCAAAAGTCGCCAAGCTGATTGAAAAATGGGACGGCAAGACAATTCTGAAGGGTATTCTTGACGCAGAGGACGCCAAAATGGCCGTCAAAGTTGGGGCAGATGCAATCGTGGTTTCAAACCACGGTGGCCGTCAGCTTGATGGCGCGTTGTCCTCCATTCGTGTGCTTCCCAGCATCATGCAGGCCGTCGGCGGAGAGATCGAAGTGATGCTTGATAGCGGCATCCGCTCGGGTCAGGACGTGCTTAAAGCAATCGCGCTTGGCGCGTCAGGCACGATGATTGGACGGGCATATATTTACGGGCTCGGCGCAATGGGGCAGCAAGGCGTGACCATGGCACTGGACGTGATCCGCAAAGAACTAGACACCACAATGGCGCTGTGCGGGCGGCGAACCATTGATGAGTTGGACCGCGATATCTTGCTTGTTCCCGAGGGCTTTGAAGGCGTTTGGCAGCAAAACTGATCACTGGCCTAGCCCGTGCAAACGGGCTAGCTTTGCCACATATTGATATTATCCCAAAATGGTCTGGTCTATCTGGCAACGCCCAAAACGGGCTCAACCGCGGTTGAACAGACTTTGGGCAATCTCGCAGACATTCGGTTCAGCAGACGCCGCAAGCACCAAAACGCACGCTTTTATCATAACCGCGTCGCACCCTTTTTGAAGGCCTCCCTCAACGAGACGAACGAAGTGATCGCCGTGATCTGCGAGCCGATGGACTGGCTGCGCAGTTGGTATCGGTACCGCGTACGCCTGCCCAAAGATAACCCGCGCTCGACCGATGGGGTATCGTTCCATGATTTTGCCAGAGCTGCTTTGCAAAGCCCGCAACCGCCCCTCGGTGCCGTTGGCGGGCAGTTCAACTTCCTAAGCGCAGATGACGGGACGGTGCTTGTGGATCATCTTTTTGCCTATGAAGAACAGCCAGTTCTGCGACAGTTTCTGGATGAGCATTTTGAGACCAGCCTCAATTTCCCAACTGTGAATGTGTCGCGTCCGCTGCTGATTGAAGAAATCCCCCAGACCGAGGCAGACGTGCGCGCAGCGTGGCCAGAAGATTTTGCCCTTTACGATCAGGTGATGGCAGCTGGTGGGCATCTGCGCTGTAGGTGAAACCTTTCCAGCAAGGCGCGATAGCTCAAGCCTTAGGGCCTTGCCGTTTAAGCATCATTGTTGCGGGCAAAATCATCAGCAAAAAGCATCCAACAGTAGCAAACGCCACCCGAAGCCCGTGATATTCTGCCAACAAGCCAATCACCGGCGGCCCAAGGAAAAACCCTGCAAAACCGATAATCGAAACACGTGCGATCACCAAAGTTCGATCCGCAATACCGACCCGTTCACCGACAATATTAAGGGCTGTTGGGGCGATCACGGAAATTCCTAAACCCAGAATGCCAAAGCCAACATAGGCCATGTTTGGGCTGGTTGCGGCTGCGGCCAACCACGCGCCAATAGCTGCGAACATCGATGCAGCCACGATGATTTTCACCCCGCTAACACGCCCTGAAATCAGATGCCCTGAAAAACGTCCAACAGCCATGGTCAGACCAAGCATCGCGGGCCCGAACGCCCCTTCGGCAGCACCGCCGCCCAAGGTGCGCTCAACGTGCAGCGCCGACCATGCCTCGGAGGCACCTTCTGTTTCAAAGGCGATCAACACAATGATACCGCCCCACACGATAACCCCAATTGGCAAACGCCCGCCTTTGGACGCGTCCGGTTCCGTCTCGGACGCCGTACGCATCGGCATCTTGATACACGCCGCGTAAACGACCACCGCAAGCAACGCGAAAACGACCCACGTCTGCCAATCCGCCTCGCGCGCGAAGCCTGTAACGATCGCGCCGCACGCATAGGCCAAGGAGAACCCAGCATGGTTAAGGTTCATCAAAGAGCGCCCTGTGCGGGCTTCGGTCTCGGAAATGCGGGCGTTAATAACGATATCCGCAAGACCCGAGGCAAAGGCCACCACAAACATGACAGTCGTGAAGCCCACTGCCGTGCTCACCGTCCCAAGACCCAGATATGCGGTCGCCAAAGCAGCGATTGCGGCTGGCATCGCAAAGCGGCGCAAGCGGCGATCAAGTGTTGGGGCAGCGGCCATCGCAGCCATAAGCCCCAATGCAGCGCACGAAATTATCAATCCGAACATTGCATCACCTACATCAATTTGAGCTTTCACACGCGGGATAAACGCCGCAAACGCACCCCACAAAATGCCCATTGAGCCAAAGCCAAGCAGCGTCTTGCGGCTGTCGTATATGTCACGGTAGACTTGCATTGAGCAAAGCGTTCGCACGAGTTCCTCTTGCACACAAGCGATCACTGGGCACGCGGCCTAAAAACCCTTTGACTTTCACCCAGATTCGCCGCAAAAGCGCCACTTCATCGGGCACCGCACCCTTGGAGGCGGGCCCCTTTATTTATTGGAGAAATATCATGGCAGGTCAGATCCCAGATCTTATCGTCCAGAACCGCGCGGGGACAGGCAAGGGGGCCGCTCGCGCTGCACGTCGTGCAGGTTTGGTTCCGGGCATCGTTTTCGGCGGCGACACAGACCCAGTTGCAATTCAAATCCCATTCAACGAGCTGTTGAAGAAGTTGAAAGCCGGCCGCTTTAAGTCGACACTTTTCAACCTCAAGTGCGAAGGCCAAGAAGACGTTCGCGTTATCTGCCGTGACGTACAGCGTGACGTTATCAAAGACCTGCCGACACACGTCGACTTCATGCGTCTTAAGCGTACCACAAAGATTGCTCTCTACATCCCAGTGAACTTCGAAAACGAAGACACATGTAAAGGCATCAAAAAAGGTGGCGTGCTTACAGTTGTGCGCCCTGAAGTTGAGCTGGTTGTTACTGCTGGTGATATCCCTGAGAGCATCACTGCAGACATCGGCAACATGGAAATCGGCGATACGCTGACAATCTCGAAGATCACTCTGCCAGAAGGTTGCAAAGCAACAATCGACCGTGACTTTGTGATTGCAAACATCCAAGCGCCATCCGGTCTTGCTTCATCTTCCGATGACGATGCTGAAGTCGGCGAAGAAGGCGAAGAAGGCGAAGAGGCAGCGGCAGAATAATCTGCAGCACTCTTGCGAACCTACACGAAGGGCCATGCAATTACTGCGTGGCCCTTTTGTTTTGTGCAGAGCTTGGGCTAAAACAGCGCAACAACAGTGACCAAAGGCGCCCCTTATGAAACTCTTTGCAGGCCTCGGAAACCCAGGGCAGAAATATGCCAAGAATCGCCACAACATTGGCTTCATGGCGCTTGAGCAGATCGCTTCGGACCACGGCTTTGGTCCGTGGAAAGCAAAGTTTCAGGGCCAGATCAGTGAGGGTCGATTGGGCAGAGAGAAAGTTCTACTTCTTAAACCCGAGACATTCATGAACAACTCAGGACAATCGTTGCGCGCGGCCCTAGATTTTTACAAACTCGACAGCACGGATGTGATCGTCTTTCACGACGAAATTGACCTCGCCCCTGCAAAAGTACGCATCAAAACGGGCGGCGGCCATGCGGGCCATAATGGTCTGCGCTCGATCCATGCGCATATTTCTCCCAACTACGACCGTGTGCGACTTGGTGTGGGGCATCCCGGGCACAAAGACAAAGTGCCGTCGTATGTCTTGAACGACTTCGCAGCGGCAGACCAAAACTGGCTTGATGACGTGCTGCGCGGCATCGGTGACGGCGCTGCACATCTTGCTGAAGGCGACACCGCGAAATTTCTAAACGCCGTGGCCCTACGCGCGGCCCCTGCCCGACCATCGACCGGCACCAAAGGCCCAAATGCCAAAACCACGCCTGCCGCCGAGCCAACACACCCAAAGGAAGATGACCGTACGGCAATGCAAAAGCTGATGGACAAGTTCCGCTAGCAGCCCCCTGCCTGTTGCGGCTACGCTTGGTGTATAAACAGAGTTTGGGAAGGCGCTGCTTATGAAACGATTTATCCGCATCGTGATTGTTGTTTTGCTCGGGGTGGGCGCGGTTGCACTTTATCACCAAGACCGCATCGCGCGCTTGCTCGCCGTTAATTCGCTGTTTGATGCGGACCGGATTACACACAACTTTTCCAACATGGACGCCGCCTTTTTGCACGAAGAGGTTTCACGTGGCGATGGCCCAGTGTCCGAGTTGCCCAAAGGTCCGCCTTTAAGTCTAACGCCTGAGCAACAAAACTGGGTAGAGCAAGCAGATGTCACCGCGATAGTCATGCTGCAAAACGGCAAGCTGCGTCACGAAAGTTACTACAAAGACACCACCGCAGAAGACCGACGGATCAGCTGGTCTGTGGCTAAGTCGTTCATATCTGTGCTTATGGGCATCGCACTGGATGAAGGCGCGATCGACAGTATCGATGACTCCGTGATTAAATATGCGCCTTCCCTGATGGACAGTGCTTATGCGGGGGCCAGCATCGAAGATGTGCTGTTGATGTCGAGTGGAGTGACTTTTGATGAGGACTATCTCGACCCGTCGAGCGACATCAACAAAATGGGCCGCGTTTTGGCGTTGGGCCGATCAATGGATGCGTTCACCGCTGATCTGACGGAAACCTTCCAACCCGCCGGCAGTGCTTGGCAATACGTCAGCATCGACACTCATGTTTTGGGGATGGTCCTGCGCGGAGCAACAGGCAAAAGCATCCCTGCCCTGCTGTCTGAAAAAGTTGTTGCCTCGCTCGGGCTTGAGGCGGCGCCTTATTATGTCACAGACGGCTATGGGACTGCGTTTGTCTTAGGCGGTCTGAACATGCGCACACGGGACTACGCACGCTTTGGCCAGATGGTATTGCAGGATGGCAAACACAACGGACGCCAAATTGTACCTGCGGATTGGCTACGCCAATCAACTGCGCCACTTGCCGAGACAAAAGCCGGCGCCATTCAATACGGCTATCAATGGTGGATCCCCGCCGATGCCCAAGAAGGTGAATTCATGGCCCGTGGCATTTACGGTCAATACATCTACATCAATCGTAACACACAAACCGTAATCGCGCTGAACGGCGCGCACCGCGGTTTTCGTGAAGAAGGTGTGTTTGATCGAAACATGGCAGTGCTCCGGCAGCTGGCCACCCAATAAGAGGCGCTTCATGCAAAAAGACGACAGCATCAACGTGCGCGGAACCGAACTGGTGATCTGCGGCACCGACCCCGTCACTGGCTTTTTCCGCGATGGCTTTTGCAACACCTGTGACGCCGATCAAGGCAGCCACACAGTTTGTTCAATTATGACTGACGAATTCCTCGCCTTTTCCAAATACGTCGGGAACGATCTTAGCACCCCGCGCCCGCAATACGGGTTCGTGGGCTTAAAAGCAGGTGACAGCTGGTGCCTATGCGCGACGCGCTTTTTGCAGGCCCACCACGAAGGTTGCGCCCCCAAAGTACATCTTGAGGCGACCCACCAGCGCGCGTTGGAAATCGTTCCTATAGAGGTATTGGAAGAGAACGCGGTCTGACCCGCGTTGTTTCAGGATATTCCGCAGTTGGCAGCCTCAGTAAAGGCCGTCATTAGCTCGCCGTCTTTAACGCCTACACTTGCCTCAACCCCTGAGGACACATCCAGCTGACGCGCGCCTGTCATGGCCACGGCCTCAGCCACGTTATCGGGGGTCAGACCACCAGCCAGCATCCACGGTACGGGCCAAGATTTGCCCGCAATCAAACGCCAATCAAATGAGAGACCGTTACCACCGGGCAGGTCGGCGTTTTTGGGCGGCTTAGCATCAATCAAAAGCTGATCAGCGGCCATCGCATAGGCATCTAGCGCAGGCAGATCACCCGCATCCGCCACGCCAACAGCTTTCATGACTGGAAGGCCATAGCGCGCGCGTACTTCGCGCACCCGCTCAACACTTTCCGCGCCGTGCAGCTGCAGCATATCCAAGGGCACAGCCTCAACGATTGCGTTTAGCTCAGCATCACTCGCGTTTACAACCAAAGCAACCTTCGCAATCCCAACGGGCACCGTAACGGCCAAAGCTGCGGCTTGTTCAATGCTCACGTTGCGGGGGCTTTTTGGGAAAAAGACAAACCCAACATACGCCGCACCAGCATCAGCCGCTGCAGTGACGTCTTCGGGGCGGCTTAGGCCGCAAAATTTTGTTCGGATCAAAGGGGCCATGGGTTAGCTTGCGTCATCAAGCAACGCGAGGACCTCATCTTTGCCCTCGTTTTGTTTCCCTTTTAGGCGGCGTACTTCACGCTCAAGGGACTTCAGCTCGCGTTCAGTCGTGGCTTTGGCTGCGCGGATCTTATGCTCGCGCATCCACTCCCACACAAAACCCAGCAAAACGCCGGCTGCAATACCACCAAAAATCACAAGAAATAAGGGTAGATCAACTGAGCGCGCCAATAGCGGTACACCGATTAATTCGGCCAGTTCTTGTGGCAGAATGCGCAATGTCACCACACCTCGGTTCGCTAGGGCGACCACAATCAACACAACCGCGATCGAACCAATAATGCCGTACCGAATGTAGCGCATACTTTGCTCCTTAACTCTGCAACAGCGCCGCGGTTAGTCGTTCAAACGCTCACGCAAAAGCTTACCGGTCTTAAAGAACGGAACGTGCTTTTCGTCAACCGAAACAGCCTCGCCCGTACGCGGGTTTCGGCCTTGGCGTGCATCGCGTTTCTTGACCGAAAACGCCCCAAAACCACGCAGCTCAACCCGGTCACCCCGAGACATGGCATCAATGATTTCTTCAAAGATCGTATTCGCGATTTTCTCAACGTCGCGCTGGTAAAGGTGCGGATTTTCATCAGCAATCTTTTGGATCAGTTCGCTCCGGATCATGTCGCGGCCCCCTTAGTCTACTTACACTCGCCTTAACGTTTGAACATTAGGCGGAGAAAATCACTAGAAAACAAGCCGTTGCAGCATCTAGCATGCAATTTAGGTTAAATTTGACAGTTTTTTACGCACTAAACGACAAAAGAAGACGCGTAATTCGGATCAGCTTGGCTCAAACCTAATCACCGCCGCAAATCAGTAGTTCCCCGATTCGAGACAAAAAAGGCCCCGCATGATCAACACGCGGGGCCTTTACTAGAGAATTAGAAGCGGCGGATTAGTCGTCAGACTTAAGCGCTGCACCCAAGATATCGCCAAGCGATGCACCGGAATCCGAAGAACCGTACTGCTCAACTGCTTCTTTTTCTTCTGCAATCTCACGTGCTTTGATCGACAGACCCAAGCGACGTGTTTTCGCATCCATGTTTGTTACGCGTGCGTCAACTTTGTCACCAACGCTGAAGCGCTCTGGACGTTGTTCGGCACGGTCACGTGACAGATCAGAGCGACGGATAAAGGCTTTCATACCTTCGTAAGTCACTTCGATGCCGCCGTCTTCGATGGAGGTCACTTCAACAGTTACAACTGCACCGCGTGATACGCCGCCAACTGCTTCCGCGAATTTGTCACCACCAAGCGCTTTTACAGACAAGCTGATGCGCTCTTTCTCAACGTCGACTTCAGTAACAACAGCCTGAACTGTGTCGCCTTTTTGGTAATCGCCAATCACGTCTTCGCCGCGGCCTTCCCATGTCAAATCTGACAAGTGAACCATGCCGTCGATGTCGCCTTCGAGACCGATGAACAGACCGAATTCGGTGATATTTTTGACGTCGCCTTCGACTTCTGTGCCAACTGGGAATTGCTCAGCAAATACTTCCCATGGGTTGCGCTGCGTTTGCTTGAGGCCAAGTGACACGCGGCGTTTTGCACCGTCGATTTCCAGAACCATGACTTCGACTTCTTGGCTGGTGGAAACGATTTTGCCTGGGTGTACGTTCTTTTTGGTCCAAGACATTTCGGACACGTGAACGAGACCTTCAACACCTGGCTCCAGCTCAACAAACGAACCGTAGTCCGTGATGTTGGTGACGCGACCAGTGTGCACAGAATCCAGTGGGTATTTCGCCGCAACGATATCCCATGGGTCTTCTTGTAACTGCTTCATGCCGAGGCTGATGCGGTGTGTTTCTTTGTTGATCTTGATGACCTGGACTTTGATCGTTTCGCCAATCGTCAGGATTTCTGACGGGTGGTTAACGCGGCGCCATGCCATGTCGGTAACGTGCAACAGACCGTCAACACCGCCCAGATCAACGAACGCACCGTATTCGGTGATGTTCTTGACCACACCATCAACAGTTTGGCCTTCAGCCAAGTTGCCGATGACTTCAGCGCGCTGTTCGGCACGTGATTCTTCGAGGATCGCACGGCGCGATACAACGATGTTACCACGGCGGCGGTCCATCTTGAGGATTTGGAACGGCTGCTTGAGACCCATCAACGGGCCAGCATCACGTACGGGCCGTACGTCAACTTGTGAGCCGGGCAAGAACGCAACTGCGCCACCAAGGTCCACAGTGAAGCCGCCTTTGACGCGACCAAAGATAGCACCTTCGACGCGCTCTTCTGCGGCGTATGCTTTTTCCAGACGGTCCCATGCTTCTTCGCGGCGGGCCATCTCGCGTGAGATAACTGCTTCGCCACGGGCGTTCTCAGCAGAGCGCAAGAAGACTTCTACTTCGTCACCAACTGCGATTTCGGGAGCTTCGCCTGGGTTTGCGAATTCTTTAAGCTCAACGCGGCCTTCCATTTTGTAGCCGACGTCGATGATGGCTTGGCCTGCTTCAATCGCGATGACCTTACCTTTGACGACTGTTCCCTCATCGGGAGTGTCCATCTCGAAGCTTTCGTTCAAGAGTGCTTCAAACTCTTCCATTGTGTTAGCCATGTGGCGTTAACGTCCTTTTTAAAAGTTTTCTGGCCGTGCGGTTGTCTCCGCCGGTCTTTGAATGAATTTGGCCAAATCCTCAAAACAGCTGGACAACGAAAACATCAGGGCCGGTGCAAACCGACCCTGCTCAAATCTCATGTCCGCATCTGTTCCGACGCTTTAACAAGCGCGCGTATAAGCAAGATTCCCTTGCTAATCAAGGGCTGCTTGCCCTGGCTCCCCGTGCGCACCAAAGAGCTGATCTTCGATGACATCCGTGGGTAGCAATGAGGCGACGATCTCAAGCATCGCAATTTTCGGCCCCATCGTTGTTTGCTCGACCCAAAATTCACATTTCGCCTTACCCAAGGCTGTATCATCAGGCGCAAAAAAGTCTGTCTCAAGAGAAACCGCGGTCCACGTGTCTGTTTCAGCAGCTTGGTGAAATACCTGTACACCATGACGAAACGGACCCAATTTCGCGTAAGCCGCTTGGAACGTCTCGATCATATTGCGCGTCTCCGCGTGCGAGTTATTCACCCGCATCGCACCATTATGAAACATCGCATTAGGCAATTTAAGAAAGTCAGCGGCCGTACAGGCTTCGCCAGAGTTGAGGGCAGCACAAAAGCCGCGCATAAAAGCATCCATTGGGCATCTCGTTCTGATAGGCAGTGAACTAATTAGTGCTGCCCGCCCGCTCTGCTTGGCGCGCGCGTCAAGTTTGAGGCACCATATGATAGCAGTTTGAAGCTAAAGATTTTCAACCAAAGGTTGTTTACGTAGCGTTACTTCCAATAATCTCCATATCCAAGCCATCAACCTCCGGCATGGATGCACCGGCAATCGCTTTCAGGTCTGCGCCAACCCCAAGCATTGAGCTTTGCACAAGCTCTAGTTGTTTTTGTCGAAGCGCCCATTGCTTCTCCATGAATATCCGCTCTTTGCGTAGCGCGTCCTCCATGACCGAGAACCGCTCATGCACCGCTTCAATCCGCTGCTTAAACTGTGTTCCTGTCAAATAGTCGTAAACAAGCTCCATCTTGCTTTGCTGCCCAACCTTAAGGCCCTTTGCGGTGGACACATCTAACAGCCCCTGCCGCAAAGACCGGGCAAGCGGCACCGCAAAACTGGGATCGCAGACCCAGATACCATCAATTAGATCAAAGCTTTGCACACCATCTGGCAATGCGGTGGACACCAACACGGCAATATGCGCACCAGCCTTGCGCTGATCCTCCCGCAACTTAGCCAGCCACGCAGGCGACCAATTTTTGGTCCGCTTGCTCTCCCAGAGGATTGTACCGGCTTCACCACCGCGGCCATCACCAACCACTTGGGCAACATCAGCCCCGCTGACACCTTTACCAACGGGTTCCAGCACGTCTAACGGGAATGCCGTACCCAGCGTTTCTTCCAAAACCAGCTCGGCTGCTTCGCCTTGGGTCTGCATACTGCCTTGGGTCGCGCGCTGTTGCAGCTCTTCGATCTTGCGGGTCAGCCCCTCAATCGTTTGGCTCTGCTCACTGATACGCAAAGCCGCCTTCTGTTCGGCCTCAACTGCCAGTTTAGTACGTAAACTCTCACGCTCAACCGCCAGCTGCTTTTGAATGGTCAGCTCAATTTCAGCCTCTTTATCCGCCAACTCGCGCTCACGTTTCATCGCCGCTGCTTGTGCAGCCTGCGCTTCAGTCAGTTTTGCCTCTCGGTCCGCCAGCCGCTCTGCCAGTTCTTTCGCGTTCTGCTTGCCTGCTTGCTCTGCAGCCGCTTTGGCACGCAGTTCCGCGGCCTTAACCGCCTGCTCGGTCTCATGCCGCTTGGCCTCCAGTTGAGCAGCGAATTGCGCCTTCATGTCTGCCATCATGGGGCCTGCCAGACTTTCAGTCAGCTCAATTTCACTGCTGCATTTGGGGCATGTAATCTTCAAATCAGACATTGGGCGCGGGCTCCGTTTATCTCGCACAAGTGTAGTGCCCGCATTCTGAACGCAGGCAACAACGTGAGCATAACAAATAAATAGTGAGGGTTAAGTCTTTATCGCAGAACGGATAAATTGTCTCGCACGTGCAACGGCCGCCTCAATATCCAAGGTGGACGTGTCAATCACCACCGCACCTTCTGCAGGCCTCATCGGTGCAACAGCACGCTCGCTGTCGCGGCGGTCACGCTCAACCACATCAGCCAGCACACCGTCGCGGGTCACGTCATGCCCATTGCCCGCCAGCTCCAGATACCGCCGTTCGGCGCGCACTTCGGCACTGGCTGTGACGAATAATTTCACCTGCGCATCGGGGCAAATCACCGTGCCGATGTCACGCCCGTCCAAAACAACACCGCCCGCACGCGCTGCAAACACACGCTGAAAATCAACCAAGGCGGCCCGTACTTGTTCAATCGTCGCCACCTTGGACGCCGCCTGAGCCACTTCCGCGGTGCGCAGGTTTTCTGGCGTCAAATCAGCCGCTTCAAGAGTTTGCGCGGCAACGATCGGCTCAACACCTGCAAGCATTTTCGCCCCCACCGCACGGTACAAAAGCCCTGTGTCCAAATGGGCAAAACCAAACTCGGCAGCTACACGTTTTGAAATCGTACCTTTCCCGCTGGCTGCTGGTCCGTCTATGGCAACGGTCAGGGTCACGCGCGCGCCACTTTGGCACCAAGGCCGTTCATCAGCGCCTCAAAAATAGGAAAGCTTGTGGCAATCGGGCCACCATCATCGACGCGGACAGGCTCCGGTGTGCCCATACCAAGGACCATGAAACTCATCGCAATGCGGTGGTCCAAACGGCTCTCAACAGTCGCACCGCCCTTGGCGCTTCCACCTGCGCCACCACCGTGCACTGCCCACCAATCATCACCCTCATCCACTTGCACACCGCAGGCGCGAAGCCCTTGGGCCATTGCATCGATACGGTCACTTTCTTTCACGCGCAGCTCTTTCACACCCGGCATGAACGTCTTGCCACTGGCAAAGCTCGCGACAACAGACAGCACCGGATATTCATCAATCATCGACGCAGCGCGTTCTGCTGGCACCTCAATTCCCTGCATATTGGGCGAGTATTTCGCACGCAAATCAGCAACAGGCTCACCACCCTCGGTGCGCAAATTCTCATACGTTAAATCAGCGCCCATATCGCGCAGGGTCTCAAACAAGCCAGCACGCGTTGGGTTTAGACCAATGTTGGGTACCAGAACATCAGACCCCTCAACGATCAGCGCGGCACACACAGGAAACGCTGCCGAACTTGGGTCACGCGGCACCACAATGTCCTGCGGCTTTAATTCCGGCTGGCCCGTCAGGGTAATCTTGCGACCTTCTGGAACTACCTCAGTGATCACGCTGGCGCCAAAACCGTTTAGCATCCGCTCTGTATGATCACGGGTCGCTTCTTTCTCAATGACAACCGTTTGACCTGGCGCGTTCAACCCAGCCAATAAAACAGCCGACTTCACCTGCGCAGACGGAACAGGCGTGACATATTCAACTGGCACCGGATCGGCGGCACCGACAATTGTCATCGGCAAGCGGCCACCAGTGCGGCCGTAAGACTGCGCCCCAAACAGCGCAATCGGGTCCGTCACGCGGGCCATCGGCCGCGAGCGTAACGAGGCATCGCCTGTGAACGTCACAGACATATCGCTGGTGGCCATGCACCCCATAATCAATCGCACGCCAGTACCGGAATTCCCGCAATCAATCACATTCTCAGGCTCGCTAAAGCCGCCAACACCAACACCACGCACAGACCATTTACCGCCGCCATGATTGGTCACTGTCGCACCAAACGCCTGCATTGCCTTTGCGGTGTCCAACACATCTTCGCCTTCAAGCAATCCGATGATTGTTGTCTCGCCCACAGCCATCGCCCCAAAAATCAAAGCACGGTGCGAAATAGACTTGTCGCCCGGTACATTTGCCTCACCGCGCAGCGGGCCTGCTTTGCTCGATTGCATTGGAATTGGCTCACCGTGGCTGGACATAATGCGCGCTCTCTCTTGGGACTGCTCGTTGGGTGACCACTTGGTCGTTGTCTCGTTCTAACCCGTGGCTAATGCTAGGTAAATCAGCCAGTTTCGCTTTGGCAGAAATACTCACTCCACCAGTTCAAATCTTGCGAAACGTCAGATAATGTTGGGGGCGACCTTCACGGATGGCCTTTTGCTCGTACCGCGTCGAAATCCAGTCACCCCACGGGGTGCGCCAATCTGCAGGCGCTTCGGCCAACCACTCAAAACCTGCCTTGGGAACTTCGACTAAGGTTTGGCGAACATAGTCTGCAATATCTGTAGCCACACGGAATTCAGCACCGGGCTTTAGGACACGCGTCAAAGGCTCAAGATGTTCTTGGGTGACAAATCGGCGGCGATGGTGGCGCTTTTTGGGCCACGGGTCTGGATAAAGAAGAAACGCCTTTGAAATACTCGCGTCCGGTAACACGTCAAACAAATGACGGGCATCACCGGGGTAAATTGCAAGGTTTTCAACACCCGCTTTACGCGCTTTACCAAGCAACATCGCCACGCCGTTGATGTAAGGCTCTGCGCCAATGATGCCGACCTGCGGGTTCTCTGCTGCTTGATGTACCAGATGCTCGCCGCCGCCAAAACCAATTTCAAGCCACACATCTTTGTGGCCAAAAACCTTTGGTAACTCCAAAGGCGTCCGCTCGGGATTATCCTCCCAAGACACAGCACCGGGCGACAAAGCCGCAAGGTCCTCGTCAAGATAACGCGCTTGCGCAGAACGCAGACCCTTACCCTTGAAACGTCCATAAAAATTCCGCCAAGGCGCGCCGCTTTTGTGTGTTGTATCGGTCATAATCGGCGGTTTACGCACCGCGCACAGACTTGGCAAGCAAGCCGTTCGCGCGCGGGACGTAACACGCTGTGCGGCGGACTAGACCGCTGCTTTCAGCGCATCCACCAGATCCGTGCGCTCCCAGCTAAATCCGCCGTCCGCTTCGGGGCTACGGCCGAAGTGACCATAGGCCGCTGTGCGCTGATAGATCGGGCGGTTTAGGCCAAGATGTTCGCGAATACCGCGCGGTGTCAGGCTCATCGTTGCACGGATCGCCTTTTCAATCGC
>JAHEEK010000018.1:0-17265 GCA_024640765.1 Thalassobium sp.
GGACTAAGCCGCCGTTGCCCTTCCTAGTGTTTGCTGACGCAGCATTCGCTCGCGGGTGCGGCGTAATTCTCGCTGTGAAGCAGCATGTGTTGCCAAACCGGTTGTTTAAAGTCAGCACCAGGGGCCAAATTCAATCCACCCTTTCGCCGCAATGGGAATCGACCAACAAAGAGCAGAACTTTGGCCGCTTTTGCCACTGCAGCGATTGCACCAAAACTCAGGCAAATCAGTCCACAATTAATTACTCGCTTAAGGCAAGCATCATAGTCAAATCGCCAGCTATTGCTGTGCGTGGAATGCCAGAAAGGGATTGCTGCGCTGCGATTGGCGTCGGAACTTCGCTGGTGACTGGCCGTTTTCCTTGGTGAAGGCCTCATAGAACGCGGACAAGGACGCGAAGCCGCTGTCGAGGGCGACGGATGCCACCTTGGCTTCGGTTTCAATCAGCAGCATTCGCGCATGGGACAGGCGAGCACGCGTCAGGTGTTTCTTGATGCTGACGTTCATCACTTCGCGGAAGATTTGCCCGGCCCGAGCAGGCGACAGGTTTGCCGCTGCCGCGATGTCCTCGACGGTAATTGGGATCGTGAAATTATCGGATATATGGGCTAACATGGCCTCGACCTGCTGCATCGAGGTTGAACGAGCCGACAGTGCATTGTCCTGACTTGGCGTGGATATCAGCGTCGACCATCCTTCAAGGGCCAGGCGACGCAGCCGCGCTTCGATTTCGGCAAGATGCGTCCGGCGCCATGGTGCCTCGTCGCGCTGCTTTTCCCTGTAAATCCGTTCAATCAAGTGAGCGTCCATCGCGTCTGTAGCCTGAGAGGCAATGACCTCGCCGGACAGGATGGCCTTGACCAGATCGGACGGAAGTCCCCAACGCACGAACTGACCGAGAGAGAGGTAAATGTTCGTAATTCGCCCGTCACCAGACACATCGGTGACCTTATGCGGCGCGGCGGCCCAAAAAACGACAAGGCGGTTGGGCTCCAGTTTCGTGGTCTGGCCGGAGAAGGAGTACTCCATCTGACAGCCTTGCAGGAAGTTCACCTCGACCGATGTGTGATGATGGAAGGGCGTGTCGAAGAGGGTTGGCCGATGCCGTTCAATGATGAAACTGTTCGGGGGCGGCACGCGGGTTTGATCGACGGATTCGGAAAACGGAACAGTCGTGTCGACGGAGCCTGCCCCTTTTCTCATTCCTGCCCCCCTTTCCGACAAGACATTTGCGCGCTGTTCTCAGGCGTAAGACTTGGTAGCACAAAATTTCATAAACCGGAAGATTTAGCTCGAAAACCGGAAGCGAATCCGTAAGCGATCATAAAAGAATGCGGCAGTCTTAGGGAGGACCTCACATGATTAACAGATTCACTCGTACCGGATTCCTGCTTGGTGGCGTTTGCGCCGCTGCACTCGGAATCACCACTGCACATGCAGATGAAATGCCACCCGAGCAGAGCCTCGCCGGGTTGGAATATGACCTTATCGCGCGTGACGACCTTTATTCGTACCGCGCACTGGACGCATACAGCCAAGCGCCGTTCCTTGACGCATTGGTCGAAAGCGGCGAATTGCCGCCCGTCGCAGATCGCCTGCCGGCCGAACCTCTGGTTTTCAATGCAGCAGCCATGTCGGACGGCATCGGCGAATACGGCGGCGTTTTCCGCCACGTGATCGGTGGCCGGCCTGAAGGCTTCAACTGGGTTGCGGGCCAGCATCAGGGCTGGGGCGGCATCAACATGGCCGTTCAGGAGTGCCTTGTGCGGCAAGGGCCGCGTTGGCAAATCCGTGCCGAAGACCAGACCGGACCGCTTCCGAACCTCGCCCGCTCGTGGGAGTGGAACGACGATATGACCGAACTGACCATGCACCTTGTCGAGGGCATCAAGTGGTCTGACGGCGACGCCTTCGACACCGAGGACATCGCGTTCTGGTGGAATGACAACGTCGAAGACGAAAACGTTGCCAGCCGCATCCAGGCCGGATCGTTCGGTGGCGGCGCGACACTGGACGTGATCGACGCCTACACCTTCAAGTTCACCTTCCCCTCCGCACAGTCGGAAACCGTGGTCGAGGGCCTCGCCTACATCCAAGGCTGTCCCGGTCCGAGCCATGTGCTGCGCGAAAGTCATCCGTCCTACAATTCCGACGCGACCTATGATGACTATCTGAACGCTATGCCATCCAGCGATGTTCCGGTTCCGGTTCTTGGTGCATGGGTGCCGGTCGAACACCGCCCGGACGAATTGGTAATCCTGCGCCGAAATCCGTTCTACTGGAAAGTCGATGAGGCCGGAAACCAGCTGCCCTACATCAACGAGATGCACTTCAAGTTGACGACATGGGATGACCGCACCACGCAGGCCGTCGCCGGCACCGGCGACTGGTCGAACATGGAAAACCCCGGCAACTACGTCGAGGCCCTGAAGCAAAGCCAGGACGAAAGCGCGCCGGTCACGGCCAATTTCGGACCCCGGACGCTGGCTTGGCGGATCGAACTGAATTTCGCGCAAAACATGGCCGACAACGACTATGATGCCGAACTGCGCGGTCTGTTCCGCGAACAGGATTTCCGCGAAGCACTCAGCTCGGCGGTTGATCGTGATGCCATCGGTCAGGCACTGGCCCGAGGCCCCTTCGCCTACCCCTACATGGGCGGTTTCGCGAGCGGTTCGCCCTACTATGACGCCGCATCGACGGATTACACTCCGTTCGATCAGGACCGTGCGATGGCGCTTCTTGCCGGACTGGGCCTTGAAGATACGGACGGCAACGGCATTCTGAACCTGCCGGGCACGGGCGAGGATCTTGTCATCGACATGACCTTCAAGTCCCAGCGGACCGACGACCGCAAACAGGTCGATGCTGTCACGTCCCAACTGGCAGAAATCGGCATCCGCGTTCTGCCCACCCCGGTGGACGAGACAAGCTTCGATCCGCTGCGCAACTCCGGCAGCTTCACGGCCATCCTGCAGCGGGCGAACTTCATCCTGCCCACGCGGGAAACATGCGGCAACCTGCCCACGTCCGACATCTGTCCTGCGTTCCACCTGACCAGTGCAGACGGACGTGACCTGATGCCGTTCGAGGCAGAACTGGCGGATATCGTCCAGCGGTTCACCGCATCCAACGATGCGGCTGAGCAGGCCGAGATTGCCAATAGCATGCAGTCAATCCTGACCGAGAACATCTACAACATCGGTCTGGTGCAGGTCCCAGCGGCGCTGCTGGTCAACAAGCGGGTGCGCAACGCACACCCCGGCACCCCGGTCTTCATGTATGAATGGGCCGAAGACGCCGTGATCCGCGAACGCCTGTGGGTGCCTGCTGACATGCAGACCGAAGAGCTCCTCCCGGGGACTGTGGCGCAATACTAAGCCCACCAGACCCGAGCTTGTCCTACCCCTGATGGAATGGGGTAGGACACCTTTTCCCTCGATAGACCACATAAGTGGCCATCAGCACGGAGCCCGTGGCGAATGGATTTCATTGTCTTTCTTGCAAAACGCGTCGCGATGTCGATGCCGCTGCTCCTTGGTATCTCCATCGTCTCTTTCGCGATCATCCAAGCCGTTCCTGGCGATTTTGTAGACAGCTGGATTGCCAACACAGCGGCACAAACCGGCAAGTCCTACGACGAACTCCTGCCGCAGGCCGAGGCGATGCGAGAGCGACTGGGCCTCGATCAGCCGATTGCGATCCAGTATTTGACCTGGCTCAAGAACATCGTCTTCCATTTCGATTTCGGCATGTCGTTCGAACAGAACCGCCCCGTCACCGAAGTGATCGGAACCCGCCTGCCCCGCACCCTGCTACTGGCTGTGCTGACACTGGTGATCGGTCAGATGATCGGCGTGCTTCTGGGCATCTATGCCGCGACCAACCAGTACAAACTGGGCGACAACATTGCCACGCTGATCGCCTTCATGGGCATCGTGATCCCGAAATTCGTGATCAGCCTCGTCATCCTCTACTTCCTCGCCATCGTCTGGCATTCGCCCTACATCGGCGCGATCAATTCGCCGCGGTATATCCTGCAGGACGGATGGACATGGGCGAAATTCTGGGACTTCCTCAAGCACGTCTGGCCGATCCTGCTGGTGTCGATCTGGGCCGGACAGGCCTACACGACGCGGATGATGCGGGGAAACCTGCTCGACGTGATGAACATGCAGTACATCGAAACCGCGCGCGCCAAGGGCCTGTCCCGCAGCAAGGTTCTGTTCAAACACGCCGTGCCGAACGCCCTGCACCCGGTCATCATGAACCTCGGCACCCGCTTCGATTACATGATCAAGGGCGAGATCGAGATCGCCATCGTTCTTGGCATCCCCACGGTCGGCCCCCTGATCCTCAGCGCTGTCGGAGACCGCGACATGTATGTGGTCGCCGCGATCTTCATGATGGTCGCCGTTCTGCTGGTGCTGGGCAACCTGTTTGCTGACCTGATGTTGGCGCTGCTGGACCCGCGCGTCCGCCGCGCCACGATGAGCCGGAATTGAGGGCGAAAATATGAAACAGCCATACAACCCCTCCGACGACAAGCCTATGGTCGACAACCGGCCGGAGATCGACGTTCCTCCGGCCATCGAGACGATGAATGCCGAAAGCGCGACCGGTCCGGGACTGTCCTACTGGCAACTTGTCCGCCGCCGCTTCCTGCGCAACCGCTATGGCGTCGTCGGTCTTATCGGGTGTCTCTTCATCGTGATCACCGCTGTCTTCTCCGGTTTCATCGCCCCCTACGACGGCGAGACGAAGGACCGCGCAACGATTTACAGCCCGCCCCAGATGCCGCGCATCATCGCGCCCGAAGGCGGCCTGACACGGCCCTATGTCTTGGGCTACGCCGAAGAAATGGACCCCAACACCTTCGAGATCACCTTTGTGCCTGATCCGGAAGCCCGTCGCGACCTGCGGCTTTTCGTGACCGGTGATCCATGGACCTTCCTCGGGCTGGAATTCGAAACCCGCCTGTTTGGCACCAATGACGGCGGTTTCGTGCATCTGCTTGGGACAGATTCCCTTGGCCGTGACGTGTTCTCGCGCATGGTCGAAGGCACGCGCGTCACCCTGCTGATGGGCTTTCTCGTGATGGCCGCATCCTGCGTCATCGGGACGACTGTCGGGGTCTCGTCCGGCTATTTCGGCGGTCGCTTCGACATGCTGGTGCAGCGCATCGTGGAGTTCGTCAAATCCTTCCCCGATCTGCCGCTCTACCTTGCGCTCGTCGCAATCCTGCCCCGCCGCGCGGACCCGATCACGGTCTTCATCCTGTTTGCGTCGATCCTCGTCCTACTGCGTTGGGCCGACCTGAGCCGCGAGTTGCGCGGCAAGGTTATTTCCCTGCGATCAATGGAGTATGTGCGCGCAGCCGTCGCCGTTGGCGCACCTGACCGGCGCATCATCGGGCGCCACATCGTGCCGAACACCTCATCGCACATTATCGTCTGGGCCACCTATCAACTGCCCGAAGTGATCCTGCTGGAAAGCTTCCTGTCTTTCCTTGGCGTCGGCGTTCAGGCCCCGATGGTCAGCTGGGGAACGATGCTGAACCAGGTGCGCGACTTCCAATCCTTCGCCGCCGCCCCGTGGCTGATGGCCCCCGTCGGTATGATCGTAATCTCAGTTCTGGCCTTCAACGCTTTCGGCGACGGCCTGCGCGACGCAATGGACCCGTATTCAAATGACTGATCCACTTCTGAAAATCGAAAACGTTATGGTGGATTTCCGCACCGTTCACGGCACGGTCAACGCGGTGCGCGGCGTGTCCTACGAAGTGGCACGGGGCGAGACCTTGGCCGTGGTCGGCGAAAGCGGATCCGGCAAATCCGTGACCGCACGCGCCATCATGTCGATGCTGGCCGATAACGCAAAAGTCGACCCGAACAGCCGGATCTGGTTTGACGGCACCGACCTGTCGGAAATGTCCGAGCTTCAGATGCAGGAAATCCGCGGCAACCGCATTTCCATGATCTTTCAGGAGCCGCTGACCTCGCTCAATCCGATCTACCGTGTCGGCGATCAGGTCGCCGAGATCATTCAGGTGCACCGCCCCATGTCCAAAAAGGATGTGATGGCCGAAGTGCTGAAACTCTTCGAGGAAGTGCGCCTGCCCGACCCCGAAGCGAGATTGAGCCAGTATCCTCACGAAATGTCCGGCGGCCAGCGCCAGCGCGTGATGATCGCCATGGCGCTGGCTAACAAGCCCGACCTTCTGATTGCCGATGAACCAACGACGGCACTGGATGTCACGGTTCAGGCCGAAATTCTGTCACTGCTCAAAGACCTGCAAAAGTCACACCACATGGCAGTGGTGCTGATTACCCACGACCTGACCGTGGTCGAAAAGACCTCTGACAAGGTGGTGGTCATGCGCTATGGCGAGATCGTTGAACGGGGCGACACCGCCGATGTCTTTTCCAATCCCCAGCACCCCTACACCAAACACCTGCTGGCCAGCGAACCGAAGGGCCGGCCTGACCCGCTCGAGCCTGATGCCGCCCCCTTGATGGTGTCAAAGGACATACGAAAGGCCTTTCGAATTGCCCATGGCGGATTCTTGAGCCGGAAGTATACCGACCTCGTCGCGGTCAACGACATCTCGGCCACAATTCGGCGCGGCGAAACGCTGGGTGTTGTCGGCGAAAGTGGATCAGGCAAGACGACCCTGGGCATGGCCATGATCCGGCTGATGGAACCGAACGGCGGACAGATCACCTTTGACGGGGATCGCATTGACGGGTTGTCGCGCAAGCAGATGCGCCCGTTCCGCACCCGCATCCAAGTGGTGTTTCAGGATCCGTTCTCATCGCTCAACCCCCGCATGATCGTTCGGCAGATCCTCGAAGAGGGGCTGATCGTGAACGGGATCGGCAAGACCGCCGCCGAGCGCGAAGAGATGATCGGGCAGGCGCTGGATGATGTGCAGATGCCGCGCGACGCGATGCAACGGTTCCCGCACGAATTCTCTGGCGGGCAGCGCCAGCGCCTCGCCATTGCACGCGCTCTCGTTCTGCAACCGGAATTCATCCTGCTCGATGAACCGACCTCGGCGCTCGACCTGTCCATTCAGGCCCAGATCATCGACCTGTTGCGAGACCTGCGGGCCAAGCACGATCTCAGCTATATGTTCATCAGCCATGACCTGAAGGTCGTAAAAGCGCTTTGTCACAACGTGATCGTGATGCAGCACGGGGACGTGGTCGAAACAGGTCCGACAGCGCAAGTGCTCGAAGCGCCGAAAACCGAATATACCAAGCGTCTTGTCGACGCGGCATTTAAAGTGGTGGCCTGATGTACCGAATTGACGATGATAAACAGACACTTGTGCTTGAGCAGACGGATAGCCTGCCGTGCATAGCCTATTTCGGCCCCCGATTGACAGAAACCGAAGACCTGACCCAACTCGCGTCGGCGCGGCGCATGGACATGACGGGCGGGATGGTCGACGCATTGCCTTGCCTGACGCTCTGTCCGGTCGCGGATGGCGTCTATATGGGGCAACCTGCCTTGCGTGTTCTGGACGCGTCCGGAGCGGAAATTGCGCTGCGTTTTGCACCCGCCAAGATCACGGCAAAGGGGCAAACCCTGCGCGTGTCTGCCACATCAGGTGATCTGACCTATACGGCAGAGATCACGCTTGATGGTGTCCTGACCCTGCGATCCGGAATCGAAAGCGTCGCGCCGGTCCGTCTCGACTGGCTGTCCGCGCCCGTGCTGCCGATACCTGCGGCGCAATCGGATCTGATCGAATTCTCGGGTCGCTGGAACGGGGAATTCCGGACCAAGCGGCATCCGTTCGCCGCAGGCGCGCGCCTGCGCGAGGCGCGGCTGGGCCGCTCCGGCCACGAAACCCCGCCCTTTGCCTATACCGCCAGCCCCGATGCCCGTTTTTCGCGCGGAGAGGCAATGGCCCTCGCCTATGGCTGGCCCGGCGGGCACCGGATGATCGCAGAGGAGCTGCCGGACGGCCGCCGCCTGATCCAGTTTGGAAATGGCGCTGGCGCCGAGCGCGCACCGGCCACAAAGTTCGAAACAGCTACGCTGACAGTGGCGCGGTCTGATACAGGGCTCAACGGCTGCGCCGTGCAGTTGCAGGCCCATGTCCGGGACAACCTCGTCACATGGCCCGCGCCACAGCGGCCACGCCCCGTCCACTACAACTGTTGGGAGGCGGTCTATTTCGACCACGACCTCGCCACCCTCTCGGATATGGCCGAACGGGCCGCCCGCATCGGGGCGGAACGTTTTGTTCTAGACGACGGCTGGTTCGGCAAGCGCGACGACGACACAAACTCGCTGGGCGATTGGCAGATTGACCGGCGCAAATGGCCCGACGGGCTGACCCCGCTGATCGACAAGGTTCATTCCCTCGGCATGACCTTCGGACTTTGGGTCGAGCCGGAGATGGTGAACGCCGAAAGCGACCTCTATCGCGCCCACCCCGATTGGGTGCTCGGACCCCTCGACCAGACCACGGGGCGAAACCAGCTGGTGCTCGACCTTGGCAAGCCAGAGGTCCGCGATCACCTTTTCACGGTCCTCTCCGCGATCCTGTCCGAGAATCAGATCGACTACCTCAAATGGGATCACAACCGCCTGCTGCCCGTGCTGGATGCAGCCCAAGGCCGCGGCATCCTTGATCTGTTGGCGCGGCTGCGTGCCGTCCATCCGGAGGTAGAGATCGAAAGCTGCGCCTCGGGCGGAGGGCGGATTGACTATGGCATTCTGAAGCACACGACCCGTGTCTGGCTGTCCGACTGCATCGACGCCCACGAACGGCTGCGGATGCAGCAGACGGCGGCGCTTCTGATCCCCTCGGCCATCACCGGCAGTCATGTCGGGGCAGAACATTCCCACACCACAGGCCGCAGCCTGAACATGGGTTTCCGCGCCTGGATCGCTGCGATGCGCCACATGGGGTTCGAAAGCGATCTGCGCGCATTCTCAGCCGAGGACGAGGCCGAACTGGCCCGCGTCACATCGTGGTTCAAGGCAAACCGCGACTGGATGATGTCCGGCACTATCCACCAACTCGACAGTGCCGACCACGCTGTGACCGCCGAAATCCAGATCGCGCAAGGCGGCAACCGCTTCGTCGTCTTCACCGGACAGGGCGAAACCTCGGCCCAGAACCTGCCGCAGCCCTTGCGGCTGACAGGACTGGAGCCGGACGCGATCTACGAGGTCTGCCTCGCCAACCCCGAGGCGATCGCGCCCCATTCCCGCGGTGATGCCGCCCTGAAGACAGAAACGCTGCGCCTTTCCGGTCGATCCCTCATGGTCAATGGCCTCAATGTTCCGGTTCAATGGCCCGAGACGCTCTACGTCTTCGAAGGCCGCCAGCTATGATAAACCCCCCCATCAAGACTGCGAGGCGAACATGACCGGACCAAGAATTGCGTTTATCGGAGCCGGATCGACGGTGTTCATGACCAACATCATCGGAGACGTTCTTCAGCGTGAGGCCCTAAGAGGCGCGCATGTCGCCCTGATGGACATCAATGCGCAGCGCCTTAAAGAGAGCGAGATCGTCTTCGAAAAACTGGTCGCTTCGCTTGAGGTTCCGGCAACCCATTCCCTGCATACCGACCAGAGAGAGGCGCTGACCGGCGCGGATTTTGTGGTCGTGGCCTTTCAGATCGGTGGGTATGATCCCTGCACCGTGACCGATTTCGAAATCCCCAAGGAATTCGGCCTGCGCCAGACCATCGCTGACACGCTGGGCATTGGCGGCATCATGCGCGGCCTGCGAACCGTCCCGCATCTTTGGTCGATCTGCGAGGATATGACAGCGGTTTGTCCTGAGGCCCTGTTGCTGCAATACGTGAACCCGATGGCGATCAACACATGGGCCATTGCCGAACGCTATCCGCATATCAAACAGGTGGGGCTGTGCCATTCGGTCCAGCACACCGCCGCCGAACTGGCCAGTGATCTGCAGCTTCCGGTGGATCGCATCCGCTACCTGTCGGCGGGCATCAACCACGTCGCCTACTTTCTGACCTTCGAAGAGATCTGCGACGACGGCAGCACCCGCGATCTCTACCCGCAACTGCACCAAGGCTATGCCGACGGTGTCTTTCCAAGACCCGAAAGCATCTCGAACCCGCGCTGCCCGAACAAGGTCCGCTACGAGATGATGAAGCGGCTTGGGTATTTCGCCACCGAAAGCTCCGAGCATTTTGCCGAATACGTTCCATGGTTCATCAAGTCCGGCCGCGAGGACCTGATCGACCGCTTCGACATCCCGCTTGATGAATATCCCAAGCGCTGTATCGAACAGGTCGCGCGATGGAACGACACGCTTGCGGAATACAAGATGGCCGACCGGATCGAAGTGCCCCAGTCAGTCGAATACGCGTCGCAGATCATCAACTCTGTCTGGACCGGCGAGCCAAGTGTGATCTACGGCAATGTGCAAAATCGCAGCTACATTTCCGACCTGCCGGATGGCTGCGCGGTCGAGGTGCCCTGCCTTGTGGACCGCAACGGCGTCCAGCCGACGCGCATCCCCAAGCTGCCGCCGCAGCTGACCGCGATCATGCGCAGCAACATCAACGTGCAGGACTTGACCGTTCAGGCCCTGCTGACCGAGAACCGCGCGCACATTTACCACGCTGCCATGATGGACCCGCATACCGGGGCCGAACTGGACCTCGACCAGATCTGGGCGCTGGTGGATGCGCTCATCGAAGCCCATGGCGATTGGCTCCCCGGCTGGCTGTCGGGCGCAAAGGTCATGCGCGTGGCATGAGTGAGGCGGTTCCCCTCCATCTGGTCATCGTCGGCGGCGGGACTGCCGGCTGGCTTGCCGCGCACCTCTTCCAGTCGGAAGGGGCACGGCAAGGGGTGCCGCTGTCGATCACGCTGGTCGAAAGCTCCAAGGTGCCGACCATTGGCGTTGGTGAGGGCACGACGTCAGTCTTCGGCGGCGTTCTACAATCGCTGGGCTTTGACGAAGAGGACTTCCTTGCCAATACCGATGCCACCATCAAATACGGTATACGCCACCGGGACTGGCGCCGTCTGGGCCATGTCTATGACGGCCCGATTGATGACGCCTATGCGCTGACGGACAAGGTGCCCGGTGCGGGATCGTGGATCGACACCTTCTGCGTTGCCGCTGGACGGCCCGTTGCCGCCCCCCATGTTTTTGCCGCACTTATGGCTGGCGGCAAGGCGCCGGTTGCCGAACAGTCTGGTCGCCGCATCCCCGTCAGCCGCTTCCACCACGCCTATCATTTCGATCAGGCCAAGGTCGGCGCCTACCTGCGTAGCAAGGCCAAGGGGATCACGCAGATTGACGCTCTTGTGCAAGGGGCGGAACGGGACGCAGACACAGGCCGCATCACGCACCTGAGACTAGACACCGACGAACAGCTGGCCGGAGATTTCTTCATCGACTGCACGGGTTTTCGCCGCACGCTGATCCAAGGCGTGATGGAGGCGGGCTGGGTCAGCTATGCGGACGCGCTCCCTGTTAACCGTGCGATGCCCTTCTGGCTGGACCTTGCCGAGGGCGAGGAAATCCCCACCTACACGCACGCCTGGGCTCAGAAATCCGGCTGGATGTGGCAGATCCCGACGCAGGGCCGGATCGGCTGCGGATACGTCTATTCGGATCGGCACACCGGCCCCGATGCCGCTCAGGCCGAGATCGAGGCCACACTTGGTCGAAAGATCGAACCGCGCGCAGATATTCCCATCGCCGCCGGTCGCCTGTCAGAGGTATGGCGTGGCAATGTGTTGGCGCTAGGGCTGTCCTCCAGCTTCCTTGAACCGCTTGAGGCCACGTCGATCCACGGCACCGTTGTCGGCCTGCTGTTGTTCTGCCGCCGTAATCTCGGTGACCTGAAGGCCCCGGACCCTGTCGGCCGGGATCGCTATAATGCGGCCATTGCGCAGCAGGTGGACGACTTCCGGGATTTCATCAACCTGCACTATGTGAGCGAGCGCGATGACAGCCCGTTCTGGCGGGACGTGGCCTCAGACTACATCCTGCCACAGGTTCGCGAACGGGTTGCGCATTGGCAGAAGCAGATGCCAGCGGCCGATGATTTCACGAACGATCTGGATGGCCTGCCCCATGTGGAAGAGCTTTTGCACTATCCCGTTCTCGACGGGCTCGGGCTGCTGAACCGCAAGGTGGCGCAGGACAGCATGGCGCAGGACCGCAGGTTGCGGGATTTCGCCCGTGCCACCGTCGATCACCTCGAACGGCAGGCCAGAACCGTCGCGGCACAGGCGATGTCACACCGCGCGTGGCTTGAAAGCCTGCACACACAGTCGATCAGCTAGGCGAAAAGGAACAAACCAGAATGACCAAGGACCGCCGCAACCGCGCATGGTATGGCAAGTTGGACAAGGACGGGTTTATTCACCGCAGTTGGATGAAGAACCAGGGCTTTCCGGACCACGCCTTTGACGGGCGGCCTGTCATCGGCATCTGCAATACATGGTCGGAGCTGACGCCCTGCAACAGTGGCCTTCGTGATCTGGCCGAGGGCGTGAAGCGCGGTGTCTGGGAGGCGGGCGGCTTTCCGGTGGAATTCCCGGTCATGTCGCTGGGTGAAACCCAGATGAAGCCGACGGCCATGCTGTTCCGGAACCTGCTGGCCATGGATGTCGAGGAAAGCATCCGTGCCTACGGCATTGACGGCGTCGTTCTGCTGGGCGGCTGTGACAAGACCACGCCGGGACAGTTGATGGGGGCCGCGTCGGTCGATCTGCCGTCGATCGTCGTGTCCTCTGGCCCGATGCTCAACGGCAAGTGGCAGGGGCAGGATATCGGGTCCGGCACGGACGTCTGGAAATTCTCGGAAATGGTCCGCGCGGGGGAGATGACCCTGAAGGATTTCATGGCCGCTGAATCGGGCATGAGCCGGTCCAAGGGCGTGTGCATGACCATGGGCACCGCCAGCACGATGGCGTCCTTGGTCGAGGCGATGGGCATGTCCCTGCCGACCAACGCGGCGTTGCCCGCTGTAGATGCCCGCCGCATGGCGCTGGCCCATCTGACTGGCAAGCGGATCGTGGAAATGGTGGATGAGGACCTCAAACCGTCCGACATCCTGACCCGCGAAGCCTTCGAGAATGCCATTCTGGCCAATGCTGCCGTTGGCGGTTCTACCAATGCGGTTGTGCACCTGCTGGCGCTGGCCGGGCGGGTCGGCATCGATCTGAGCCTGAAGGATTTCGAGATCGGGTCCGAGATTCCGCTGCTGGTCAATTGCATGCCTTCGGGCAAGTACCTGATGGAGGATTTCTGCTACGCGGGCGGGATGCCCGTGGTGCTGAAGGAACTGGCCACCAACAAGCATCTGCGCGGGGCCAAGACAGTTCTGGGCGGTGACATTGCCGCCTATGCCGACGGGGCGGAATGCTTCAATGACGACGTGATCCGCAGTTTCGCGAACCCGGTGAGACCGGCGGCGGGTCTGCGGGTGCTGAAGGGTAACCTTGCACCGAACGGGGCGATCGTGAAGCCCTCTGCCGCGACCGATGCCTTGCTGGAACACGAGGGCGAGGCGTTCGTCTTTGAAAGTATCGAGGACCTGAAAGCCAATATCGACTGGGACGATCTGCCGGTGACGCCCGACACCATACTTGTTTTGAAGGGCTGCGGGCCGAAGGGCTATCCGGGGATGCCCGAGGTCGGCAACATGCCGATCCCCAAGAAGCTGGTGCAACAGGGCGTGCGCGACATGATCCGTGTCAGCGATGCGCGCATGTCCGGCACCGCCTATGGCACGGTGATCCTGCATGTCAGCCCCGAGGCGCAGGCGGGCGGGGCGCTGGCGCTGGTCCGCACGGGCGACCGCATCCGCGTCTCCGCCAGCAAGGGGAAGTTGGAGCTGCTGGTGGATGCCGCCGAACTGGCGGTCCGCCACGCCGATTGGCAGCCAGAGCCGCCCCATTACACACGCGGCTACGCCAAGCTGTATGTCGATCACGTCCTTCAGGCCGATCAGGGCGCCGATCTGGATTTTCTGGTGGGTAAGGATACCCGCCCCGTCAAGCGGGAGAGCCACTGATGACGCAACCGACCTTCCATGACCTCTCCGGCGCGTCTGTCTTCATCACCGGGGGCGGGTCTGGCATCGGTGCCAACTTGACCGAGGGCTTTCTGAGGCAAGGGGCCAAGGTGGCCTTCGTGGGCCGCTCTGACGCGTCCGCCTTCGTGGACCAGATGGAGACTGAGACGGGCAATCGCCCGCAGTTCATTCAATGCGACATCACCGATATCGCAGCCCTTCAAGCTGCCATCGCGCAGGCGGCAGAGTCGCATGGCCCCATCGGGGTGCTTGTCAACAATGCCGCCAATGACCAGCGCCATAGCACAGAGGACGTGACCGAGGAGTTCTGGGATTGGATGCAGGCCATCAACCTGAAAGCCTATTTCTTTGCCTGTCAGGCGGTGGTGAAGGGCATGAAGGCACTGGGGGGTGGGTCGATCATCAACTTCACCTCGATCAGCTACATGATGGGCGGGGCGGGTTACCCGCTCTACACCACGGCCAATTCCGGGCTGAATGGTATGACACGCAGCCTTGCGCGCGAACTCGGGCCGGACAAGATCCGGGTCAATGCGCTCGCGCCCGGCTGGGTGCTGACGCAGAAGCAGCTGGACAAGTGGGCCGACCCGGTGTCGCTCGCCGCCCATATGGAAAAGCAATGTCTCAAGGAGCATCTGGAGCCGGACGATATCGTCTCGGGCACGCTCTTTCTGGCGTCCTCGGCCAGCCGCATGATGACCGGACAAGCCCTCGTCATCGATGGCGGCGTGGCGGTGACAGGTTGATGGCGGGGTCAGCGATGAGTCCCGACTGGATCGCGGTTGACTGGGGCACGACGAACCTCCGCGCTTGGTTGATGTCACGGGATGGTACGGTGAAATCGACATGCCGGTCGGATCTTGGCATGTCACGACTTACGCCGGATGAGTTCGAACCCGCCCTGCTGGACCTTCTTGGTGAAATCCTTCGACCGGACACCGTCACACCCGTTATCGTCTGCGGAATGGCGGGTGCGCGGCAAGGATGGCTTGAAGCCCCCTACATGCCGGTCCCTTGCGGTCCGCCGGGGTTTGATAAGGCGGTCTCTCCTGCGATGAATGACGGCCGGCTGAAGGCGTATATCCTGCCTGGTCTGATGCAGACCGATCCGGCGGACGTCATGCGCGGAGAGGAAACGCAGATTGCAGGGTATCTGGCCGATCACCCCGATTTCGATGGCGTGATTTGCCTACCAGGTACGCATACCAAATGGGTCCGCGTAGCAGACACAACGATAACCGGCTTTCATACGTTCATGACCGGAGAAATCTTCGGCCTTCTGTCATCGCAATCGGTCCTACGCCATTCCGTTGGCGGCACCGGCTCGGATCAGAAGGCGTTCGGCCAAGCAGTGAAAACTGCCCTCGAAGACCCGACCAAAGTTGCATCAAGCCTCTTCTCGATCCGCGCTCAGGCCCTTGTGAAAAACATCTGCGAGGCGACGCTACGGTCGGAGCTTTCTGGATATCTGCTCGGCCTGGAACTTGGCAGCGTGCGACAACACTGGCGCGACCTCGAAACGGTCCTGATTGGCGATACCCGTCTGGTTAAACTCTACCAGACCGGACTGGAGGCGCTTGGGATCAACGCCATCACGGTCGATAGCGAAGACATCACGCTGCGTGGCCTGCGGCGCGCCTATGCGAAATTGCTAACATGAGCCGCGCAATCATTGCGATCCTGCGCGGTGTTCTGCCGGACGAGGTCGAGAGGCTTTGCGGATGTCTGATCGAGGCCGGGATCGACCGGATCGAAGTGCCGCTAAATTCCCCCGACGCGTTGACGTCCATAGAATGCCTTGCACGCGCTTTTGGCGACATCGCAGAGATTGGCGCAGGTACCGTCCTGACAGAACAGGACGTGGAGGACGTGTTCCGCGCGGGCGGAACCTTGATCGTCTCTCCGGACGCAAATTCGGGTGTCATTCGCCGGACAAAGGCGTTGGGGTTACGGTCATTTCCGGGGGTAATGTCACCCACAGAGTGTTTTGCTGCACTCTCTGCCGGCGCGGATGCGCTGAAGTTCTTTCCCGCTTCGGTTCTGGGTCTTGATGGGTTCAGGGCCCTGAAGGCTGTCCTTCCAACACAGGTGCCGTCTTTGGCCGTTGGAGGGGTGGGATCGGCCGACTTTGACGCATGGTTGTCATCTGGCGTCACTGGGTTCGGAATCGGAACTGCACTTTATATTCCCGGACTATCGGCTTCAGAGGTGCAGGATCGTGCACGCAAACTCGTCACTGCCTATGATGGAGCCAAAGCGGGCTAGCCGGAGGGGCCCAACTGGCTCCGCGCAGAAGTCTTGAGGATTTGGTTCAGTCACGACTGACGCCGCATGAGGGAAAGACACCTGCTTTGAATTGGCGAACGGCAGGACCGTTCGCCAAGGTTGCTTAAATATCGATCCGCTCTGCGATACTCAGCGCGTCGTCGAGTTCAACGCCAAGATAGCGCACGGTACTGTCGACCTTGGTATGACCCAGCAGCAGTTGGACGGCTCGGAGATTGCCTGTTTTGCGATATATTTCCGCGGCCTTTGTTCGGCGCATCGAGTGCGTACCGTAACCGCTCGGCTCTAGGCCAATCGCAGTCACCCAATCGCGCACAATCCGGCCGTACTGGCGCGTCGATATGTGTGGCCGGTCGTGGAAGCGACTGGGAAACATGAAACGGCCCGCGAACATTTCAGGAGATTTGACCCAGACCAGCACAGTCTCACGTGTATTCTCTGTTAGCTCGAACTGAACAGGTCGTTTGGTCTTGCTCTGGATCACGGAAACACGTTCCCGTACTCGGTCCTCTTTTACGAGATCGCTCACCTCAAGTTTGACCAAATCACAGCCGCGCAATTTGCTGTCGATAGCGACGTTGAACAAGGCAAGGTCTCGCAGGTTGCCCGATAGTTCTAGCCGTGCCCTGACTGCCCAGACCTGCTTCGGTAACAGCGGCCGCTTCTGACCAATGATCCGCCCCTTGTTCCAGGCCTTGCGTTTTGGGGTAGTTGCGGGAAGTTGGACTCTTGGCATGATTTGCCCTCCGATCCTCCCTCCGTGCCCTGTCATCAGCACCGCGCTGATGGCAAAAACATTGCATATCTTAAATGGCCGCTTTCTTCGCAACCGAACATTGCCCTACATTTGGCACTTGCAGCAATATTCTTGCTGCGTGCGCATGCGGCGAGAAAATCGAATTCACAGGTTGGGCTC